>CAIVXW010000433.1 GCA_903910005.1 uncultured Methylococcaceae bacterium | reverse complement strand
TTGTACGCAAGACCAGACAGGGAGGATCACCGTCGTCATGATGCACCCCCTGCCAGCCGTATTTCATGAAGGTTCTGATGTTGGCATGATTCTGCCCTTCCGGTCGGGATAATACATCAATTCGATAATGGTGACCAAAGAGGTTGAGGGTTTCCGACTCGGTCAGGCCGTGCAGGCGGGCAAAGTAAAATATCCGGCAGGAACCCTGATTCTGTCCGGGTTCATTGACAAGCCTCTCCGAACCCATACCATTACTGAAGCAGGTTGGGGTGTACTCATAATACTTATTTATAAATGCCAGGGTGTCAGAAAAATCCACCGGCAATCCGGCCCTGACCCGGGCGATAAAGGGTTCGGAATACATAGACATGATAATAGGCCTGAGCGTTGTGATAGTATGGCACTCGCCTGACAAAGCCGGGCTCCCCGATCCGTCATTGATGCCGGATGATGGGTACCATTACCTATAGACAGTAAAAATTGCTCCCTGGCAATGGACAGGATTCATGAGCCAGTGAGATAATCGGTGGTTGATTCATTTCACGAAAAACCGTGGCATGAACCGGATAACCTGGATCAAAAATGCAGGACGGTTTCGGCTCTGTCTGATCGCCCCGTCCGCTACCATAAACTGGAGTCACTACCATGATGGAAACCCTCTCAACCGACAGAGACCTGACCAGAAAAGCCAGTCTCAACATGAGCAGCAACGGACTGACGGTTTATATAGTCGACGACGATGATGCCTTGCGCGAAACCCTTGCGATGTTACTGAAAACCGAGGGATATACCACTGAAACCTATGCTTCCGGCACTCAATTCCTTGAGTCATGGAATGCCACCAGACGTGGCTGCCTGATACTTGACATCAACCTCCCGCAAATATCCGGACTGGATGTGCAGCATATTCTCCTGGAACGGGGTATCCGGCTTCCGATCATCTTTTTGACAGGGTTTGGCGACGTGCCAAAAACATCAGCAGCCTTCAAGGCTGGTGCGGTCAATTTCCTGGAAAAACCGATCGAATCAGATATCCTTCTGGATGGTGTCAACGAGGCACTTGAACTCGGTGCCCGTCAGTATCAGGATGAAATACGGCAAAACCAGGTGAACACCCTGTACGGACACCTCACGCCCCGCGAAAAGGAGATCATCGTATTTCTGGCCCGCGGCTACTCAGCCAAGCAGGTAGGCAGGGCTTTGGGTATCAGCCACCGCACCGCTGAAATTCACCGTGCACGGATCATGGAGAAACTGGGGGCACAATCGCTGGCTGACCTGGTTGCATTGGCCATCCAGATGGGTGTACGTTAATCCGTCTGTTCAATTCCCTGTTACTTTAGGTATAAACACCGCCATGTCCATCATTCAAAACCTGCTCCCGGCCCCGGCCTGGAAGTTATATCAGGATACGCCCGACGCCGTTCTGCTGGATGTGCGTGATCCGCTTGAATTTTTACTGGTGGGACACCCGCCAGGAGCCATCAACATTCCCTGGAAATACGCACCCGACTGGAAACCCAACCCTGAGTTTTTACAGCAGGTCAGTGCCGTTGCCCCTCACCTCAGCACTCCCCTTTTCCTGCTTTGCCGCAGTGGGCAGCGTTCCATGGACGCAGCCCGACTGCTGAACCAGCAAGGCTATGAAAACCTGACTAATATAGAGGAAGGTTTTGAAGGCCCACTGGATACCAACAAACGAAGGAATACCCTGGGCGGATGGCGATTTTATCACCTGCCCTGGGAACAAACTTGACAGATCGACACCCGATTGCAACAAGGGGCTGTTATCTTCCCTCATCCATAGCCTCCCGGATGGCCGGGCCGTGGGCGTAAACTGCCGCCTTGCTGCATTCAGGTCATGTCTGTGGCTGAGGGAATATACAGCCACCCTCCTTTACAGGGGAGTCCATTTGCAATGAAAACAAGCGATATCACCATTATCCTGCCGACCCGCAACGAGCAACACAACATTGCCGGGTTTTTAGCGTCCCTGCCTGCCGAGTGTCATTTGATAGTGGTCGACGCCAGCGAGGATAA
>CAIVXW010000432.1 GCA_903910005.1 uncultured Methylococcaceae bacterium | reverse complement strand
GGCGTTTCAGCAGTTTTTCCGGGAAAGTTCAGAGAATTGGCTCAGGCATTTTGACTACCAGGAAGCCGGGCCCCAGCTTTTGCTACAGGCTTTTCTGCAACGAATCGTCAATGGTGGGGGACGGATTGACCGCGAATACGGGTTGGGAAGAAAACGCACCGACCTTTACATCCAATGGCCACTGGATGAACAGCAGGGCTACCACGGCCCGGTGCAGCGGATTGTGCTGGAACTCAAAATCCAGCGCGGTAGCCTGCAACCACTGCTACAAACCGGCCTGGCACAAACGGTGGACTATGCCCAACGCTGCGGAGCCGATGAAGCCCATCTGCTGATTTTTGACCGCCGACCGGATATTGCCTGGGAGGAAAAGGTATGGCAGCGCGAAGAGCAGCATGAAGGCATGACGGTGAACGTGTGGGGGGCGTAGGGGAAGCGGGCAGGATACCCGGCATCCCGGGATGCACGCTAAAGAAAAATCACGCCCGCCCTTCGTTTTGAGCGCGTCAGTGCCACATACAGTAAACGCCGCCGATCTGCAGTCTCTTCGCTGTCATCGGTGAGTTTCAGGTGACTGATGGCAATCACCTGATCGAACTCCAGCCCCTTGGCCCGGTGCATGGTGGAAAACCACAGCGTGGTCGGTTTGGCAGCACTGGTGTCATCGCTGTCGATCAAACCCGTCTGGTAACCGCGCTGACGGCATAGCTCACGAAAGTGGTCGCGCAGCGACTGACTCGGACAGATAATGCAACTCACCCAATCCCCGGGTTCCTGCCAATCATTCAGATACTGGAGCAGTATCTGCTCCGCTTCCTCGGTGGTAGCGGCCTTTGCCACAAACGGTGCAGGCCCGTGCGACAACGATTTATACCGCCGGTTTTCGTCGATGCCTTCGTCCAGATCATCAATCTCACAGCCCTCCAGATAAGCCAGGGCATGTCGCCGAATCTCGTCGGTGGTGCGGTAATTGATGTAGAGCTTGTGAGCCCGGCCCCGGATATTGATACCGCAACGGCTCAGGGCCGCCTTGTTGCGGTTGTAGATTCTTTGATGTCCATCGCCGACAAAGAAGAGGTCATTCTTCCCTTCGGGAACCATCGCCCGCATCAATTTGAGTGCTTGCGGCCCAAAATCCTGGGTTTCATCAACCACCAGGGCTGCGTAGGGCCGTGTATTTTCACCGGCCAGCAAATGGGCCGCATCCCGATAAGCATCGTCGACCGCCTTCAGCTTGCGACTGCTCAGTTGTTGCCGATACTCCTCAAACACCGGCCAGATGGCATCGCGTTTAGCCCGGTTCAACAGTGTTCCCCGACCGGTTCGCCGTGCCGCCCGGTATTCATCCCGTGTCGTAATACCCTGAGCCAGAATCACCTGTTCCCACTCGGATTCATAAAATTCATCGGATAAACCCAGGCTTGCCTCCTGCAGGGCCAACGCCTTTTGCCAGGGTTCGAGAGCCTCACCCTTGCGGTCATACACGATGCGGTGTTCGTATCTGCGGCTCCGGAGATAGCCAAACACCCAGGCATCCAGGTTTTTTACCTCCATCCGCTCAAGCGTATCCGAGCTACAGAATGATTTGAGGTTCCCGGCAATATCGAGAGCCAGATTCCTTGTGAAGGTGGTAACCAGCACTTTGCTGTCGCTGTCCGCTACCCACCGCTCCGCCAGCCATTTGGCCCGGTGCATGGCCAGAACCGTCTTGCCGGTACCCGCACCGCCCAGGACACGAACCGGCCCGCCAAAATCCTTCGTTGCCAATTTGCGCTGGGTGGGATGCAGGAACACACGCCACTGGGCCAGGGGCGCATTCATGATGGCGGTCAGGGCTGCATCATCCTCAATGACGACAAACCGTGCCTGTGATTCGGCCCGCTCCAGCGACCCCGCGAAATCGGTGGTGTCGATAACCTGATCGACCCGGGTATCCCGCCCGGCAAGGATCTGGCTGATGCCATCGCCTGCTGCCAACAGAAACAGCCCCTCGTAGACCTCAACCGGCAGCCTGTCCTGCACGGCATCCAACTGGTTCTCGTCCATGATCGCCCGCACCATCGGCAGTTGCGCTTCAGGGGTTCCGAGGCTTAACAGATCAGGATCGCTGTACGCCGCGAATAATCCGGGCGGCGGTGCATCCGCCAGTTCGGTACGGGAAATTGCCGATTCGGTCACTTCTTCCGTCAGCACAATCTGCATGGCACCGGTGACGGGATTGATCGCAATACGCCGGTTCTCCGCCCACCGATAGGCATCCTCGTGGCGATCCACATAGAGCAATACGTAAACATCGCCCTGGCTCGGCTTGAAAACGATCCCCCGCCAATCCTGGTCGATGCGTACCGACTTCAGACAGGCATCCCTGGCTCCCTTGATGGTTTCATAATTAATTCCGTTTGATGTCGGATCACTCTGAAACCGGATGGCCCATTTCAGAACCTTACCCTGCACAGGTGCAGGAAGGTTCGCGAAGTTGGCGAGTAAATCCTGGGATAACGCGACTTTGGGCTTCATCGTTACTTACCTCGGTTCTGCTGCGACCTGCAATAAGGCCGTCAATGTTGGTGTCCAGTCCCCTGTGGCCAGCACGACTCGCCACCCCTGATGTTCCCAGGCTGGCTGGTAATCGAATTGATGCTCCACCAACACCACCACCCGCACTGCCGTCCAGGCCAGCTCCGCTTCGGCCTCCACCGATTTTCCGTTGAACGTCTGTTCATAACCGACTTCATCCGGAGGCGGCAGGGCGGCACGAGCCAGTCGGGCAATGCCTGCATGCAGGCTTTCCAGAGCCTGATCAAGAACCCGGTTCCAGGCCTGGCTCAAATCATCGTTGGCTGGTTCCTGCCGACTCAGCCACTTTGGCTGAAGCGCGTCGTAGTCCTGCTGCCGGATGCCTTCCCCGGTTACCAGCAAAAACCCCGGCAACACCTGCAAAACATTGAACAATGCCAGACCATGACGCCAGATCAACTGCCGCTGCGGCTCATCGTCTGTGACAGCTTCCGGCAGAATAATGACACCCGGACACAGGGTATCCGCACGGGCCTGCGCCAAAGATCGCGGCCAGCGCAGCATGACGCCGGGTTCAGCGGCAGGGCGACTGGCGGCCCATGCACTGGTTTGATGCTCAAACTCGCCCATCCAGCCCGGTAGCTGTGGCCAAAAACCGTTGATGGATTCGGCCAGGGCAACGGCCCCCGCCTGATCCTGCGGTGGATGAATCAGGCGAAAGGTCAGGTCGGCGGCCTGTCTCACCAGCAGGGCTGTGGCAGATTCGCAGGACATGGCCAAAATCTTCACCAATTGCGCCACCGCATGCATGGACAGAAATTTCGGGTCGGCTCCAACCGGGACGGTATTCGGATTTCGATTGAACCGGGTCAACGGAGATTCCAGATCAGTTCGGGTGTCCTTGCCCAGTGCTTTTTCGACATCATCGTGGGTGACCGACCACACCCAATATTTGCCGCTGGCCACCAACGCATCCCGTTTACGTGCATCTTCGCGAAGCATGGTACGGTGATACGCCCAACCGTCGCAAAACACGGCAATGGCCCGGTGCTTTGCACCGGACTGGCTGGGATGCAGAACGAAATCCGGCTTCGAGGCATAGGCGTAACCATCGTTCACCGGGCATTCCACCTGGGGTTCGATCCAGTAGCGTTCAGTGTCGACTTCCAGCAGGTAGCCGGTCTTACCCTTGACGATTTCCTGAATCAGCCGCGTCCTGGGCAAGCCGTTGATACCGGACATCCGGCTCAAGGCCTGAATAAAGCGCGACTCCAGGGCGGAATCGAAATGGGCATTGATGGCGATATCCGAGATCGTCGGCACCTTCTCCAGCCGGGTGGCTCCGCCCAGCAATTCAGTGAGAACGGCCACGGCATGGGTGCGTGAAATCCGCTCCAGAACCCGCCCCATCCGGTATTGATAGACACACCGGTAACAACCGTCCTTTTCAGGGTCTGCGTTGCAGTGGCACTGCGTCATGACCTCCACCGCCAGCCGCAAGACCTCAATGAGTGTCTGCGCCTCCTGGCTCAACAACTGGTGCAGGTAGCCGGTACCGCCCGGTACCGAATCGTAGAGCAGGACATACATCCGGCGTTGTCCGCCGTTCAGACCCGGTTCGTCCTGGGTCATGATGCGCAAGTGATCGACCCGACCGCCAAAACGCTGCTTCAGGCCCAACTGCAACGCGGCAATGAAGGACTGGACGATATCCTCGTCCATGCCATGCCGGGTGTAGGGCACCAGAATTCTGAGGGCCTCGGACTGGAATTCCCGGTAAAGATACAGACAGTCGATCAGATTGGCCGGAGTATTGTCGTTGTGCTTGAGGCAATCGAAGGCATGCGACTGTCCCGCAGGCTCGTTCGGACTGCGGGGGCGGGGCGGTGTCTGCACCTTGCCACAATGTCGGCACAATTTGAAACCGGGGCGTGTCTGCTCCTTGTCCGCAACCTGGAAGGTATTCCCCGACTTGCCCAGTTCGCCGAAATTGATGTCGCGAAAGCTCGCCCGGGCGATGAACTCAAAGCCAAAGGCCAGACCCTCTGCCGGTATGCGCCAGGCCTCACGAACTTCCTTCGGGTCGAAATCCACCAGCATCTGCCGCACGTGGAACCGGGGTTCCCGGTCTTCCGCACTGTCGTCAATCCTCACCTGGGTATCATCGCTATTGGCAATCGCCTGACGGAAACGCAGCAGTTGTCGCTTTTGCGAGAGGTTGGTCCACATAATGTCACCGCAACGCGGGCAGGCCGCATGCTCGACCGGATTCAGTTCCAGGTTCTGCATGTGATGACAGGATGGACAGAACCGCCACCATTCCAGCCGGGCCAGATCCATGTTGATCTGATCGACCTCAACCCGCCGCTGGTTGGCATAAAAGCGATTCTCCGGGGCAAACTCCGACAGTGCCGAAGCGGCAGGACGCTCGTACTTCAGAACGGGCAAGGCCACATAGGCCCGCTCAGTCTGATCGTCAGAACTGCGCCGTCGCCACAACACCGACTTCAGCTCAATGCCAGCCTCCGGAAACGCATAATTGGGAATCAGGCCCGCATCGGTCAGGGTATTCAGCAGTTGCCGGTGGTCGATTTCCCGAATCAGCGACAGGGCACTCTGCCGTTCACGATCCAGTTGATCAATCTCATGGCCAGTGGCCTCATCCCGGGGTTGTGCCCTCAGGTGGTTGATCCGGGTTCTCAACTGACTGGCCCGGGTCTTCAGCGACTTGCGCTCCTGAACCAGTGCCTCAAAGACCTTCAGCAGGCGAATCCTCAACCCGTCGGTTTCCGTATCCCCCTGATAATAAAGGCGCAGACGCTCCTGAATCTCCGGCGTGGCATCATCGCCCAGCAACTGCACAAACCCCGGAAGCAGGGCGGGCTCATGGGTCAGCAGATGGTCAAGAAAGGGGTAGGGAAAACGGGCGTTGTCGTTCCTTTCAATCGCATTGAGGACTTGCGAGGTTTTGTCAGGCAACGCCTTGTCAGCGATACCGCTGGCGACCCAGTCATCCAGACAGAAAGCCAGTAACTGCCGTCGCAACACCTCGGCGGCCTGAAGAAAAACGCCCGGTGGCAGCACCGGGCCGGCCAGCATCTCCAGCGTGGCCTCATAGAAATAGAGATCATGCGGACTGCCGCCATCGGCCAGTGTAGTAGCCACGGCATTGCCATCCCGACGCCCGGCCCGACCGATACGCTGCAGATAGCTGGCCTGGTTGGGGGGCACCGAACACAGCATGACCGAAGACAAATCGCCGATGTCGACCCCCATTTCCAGTGTCGGGGTTGCCGATAGCAGATTCTCGTACCAGGGCTCCGGATTCTTCGCCTTGAAGCGTACTTCCAGTGCGGTGCGCTCGGCTCCATCAAGCAGGCCGGTATGCTCGGCGGCGATGACCCGGCGCAGATCAGCCCGGCTCATCTGGGTCAGCAAAGCGGCATCCGGCTGCTGCTGCCCGCAGTAGTGGAGCAATGCCGGGGCATCCAGACAGGGCAGGCCGAGCAGGCCATCAGCCTGGTCGGCGGGTACCGTCAGGCGGCGTCTGCCGCCGGGTGTCAGCAGCCAGCGGGTATCGGTGTACAGCCACAGGGCGGTCGGTTCCAGTGCCACCGATTCGCCTTGCCCGCTGGCGGTCACCCGCAGCAAACCTGCCTCACTGAGGACGCGAACGGCATCGCGGTACAGCGGCACGGTCATATCCGGCGGCAACAACATGGCTTGACCCAGTGTGGCCTGCAACCAGGTCACGTACCAGGTCAGGCCGTGTGCCCCCGTCAGCGCGTCGAAGCCCCGGTGTTGTCCCAGCGTCAGGAAGATCGGCCGGGGTCCACGATCGCTCAATGACGGCAGCCATTCGCCCCGGCCCTGGCTGCGGGCCAATGCCCAAGGATTGGCATCCCCGGCATAATCACTCAGCTCCGGGTGCCAGACCGCCCCGCGCTGGCGCAGATGGGTCAGGAAGCCCCACAACCAGTGAAATACCGCCGCTGGCGGTACGTCCTGCGCCCCGTACCGCTCCCGCAATAGCCGGACTAGCGGCTCGATCACTGTATCCAGCCGAGACTTATCCGGTGCCAGGGTCACCCGCCCAAGGCGTTCCAGGGTGCGTCCGCGCCGGTTCAAATAGGTCATTTCGGCCTGAATCTGCCAGCACAGCCGCTTAAGGGTACGTTCCGGCAAGCGGCTCTCGCGTGGCAACCCCTGCCCCTTGAGCATATTCTCCGCCCAGTCCCGCTGCCAAACCATGTTCGGCCCGATAAATTCGGTGACGAATCGCTCCCTGTCCATGTCCCGCCACAGTGCGGCGAAGCACTCCAGAAAGGTGGACCACGGTAACGGTGTGGACTCCAGCGTATCCAGAGTCTTGGCCAGCACCGTGCGCACGGCCCGGTTATAGGTGCGGGCATTGAAAAAGCCGGCTCGATGGGCGGCATCCTGCACCGAGTCCGAAAAGGCAATCAGCTTCTTGTCGTCGTTATAAGGACTGGCCCAACTGTGCTCGACCACTTGTGCGCCCAGGGTGGCGTTGCGGGCACCCAGCAAAATCTGGCGATCACGCTCGCCGCAGGCCGGGCAGGTGGTGTCGTGCCAGGCATGCGCGACACCGCCTGTGGTCGTAGTCCGCAAACCGGTAGTCTGGAATACCGGCACCAGACCGGTCGAACCGCAGCCCATGCAACTCTCGCCTTTGGTCTGCAAGGTACCGCATTCACCACACAACAGGGCATTGTAGCCGACCACTTGCGGGCGCGAGCCCATCTGGCCCGGGTAAAGACGCACCGCCTCGGCAGCATTGGAGAACCAGGCGTTGTAAATCTCGTCGAGAAAGTGCGAAACCTTGCTGCCCTGTTGCGGCAGACGGCTCAACCAGCCGGTCGCCCGGCATTGCGTACACTGAATCAGCGGCAGGTGCAATCCATCCGGTCGGGACTTGAGATCAGCCGCACTACGCAGCCTCGCCAACTCGGGCACCGGACTGACCCGGGCCACCATCCGCCGCAGCTCGCGCAGCCACACCTGCAGCCGCAGCGTCACCAGCGGCATCGCCGGGGTTTCCGGGCTCCGCGCCCAGGCTACCAGTACCAGCAGGGCATTGAGAATGGCCTCGGCCTGTGGCCGCGATTTTTCCGGCAGGGCGTTTTGCAACCGGGCGGCTACGGCGGACAGTTCCGTCACCTCGCCTTTGGTCAGGCGCAACAGGTTGACGAACAGCAAATGCGTCTTCAGCCAACGGCCCAGTTGCTGCCGCCAGGGGTCGCTGTCCACTGCCACCGGAACGGGCAGATCCGGGAAGAATACCGGGAACCAGGCGGCCACCGCAGCGGCTGGCCCGGCATGGTGCGACGGGTCAAGCACCTCGGCGAGATCGTCCCGCGTCTGAAACAGATGATCAATCGGTGCCTCGCCCAAAAATTCGCCCACCGCCAGCCGGTTCTCGGTAATCACCGACTCCGGCGGAAACAGGCCGCTGAAAATCTGCCGGGCATAGTCCCGCAAGGGTGCGGTATCGGCATTGCCGCCCAGCGTCGCCGAGGTACCGGCAAAGATCAGATGGCTCTGTGGCGAACCCAGCCGCGCCCGCAAGCGGCGCAGCAGCAGGGCCAGATCCGTACCCTGGGCACCGTCGAAGGTGTGCAGTTCGTCCACAACAATATAGCGCAGCGTTTCCGGGCCATTTTTGGCCCACAAAGCACGGTCACGGGGCCGGATCAGCAGATAATCCAGCATCTTGTAGTTGGTCAGCAGAATATCCGGGGGAGCCCGCCGCAGGGTGTCGCGGTCAGTGATGACGTCATGCGGCGTCATGCGCGTGCCGTCTCCGGCCTGGTTGCCGGTACCGCCCACAAACAGCCCGACCCGCAGTTCGGCAAAGGCCGGGGTCTTGTCGATCAGCCCGGCAAAGCGGCGGGCCTGGTCGGTCGCCAGCGCGTTCATCGGATAAATGACCAGTGCCTTGATACCCGGCACCCGGGCTCGACGCTCACGGGCGGCATGATCCAGCAGTGGATAGAGAAAACACTCGGTTTTGCCGCTGCCGGTGCCGGTTGCCACCAGCGTATGCGTGCCCTCATGCCGGGTCGAAAGCCGCCGCCAGGCGGCTTCCTGATGGGTATAGCCTGGATACTCGGTCTGAAAATCGGCGAAAAAGTCACGGCCCGCCCTACCCACCCGGAACGGCAGACCGATCTGCAGGTAAGGCCCCTTCATCCAGCCCGGCTGATCCTGGACGAAACGCTGCATCAATCCGTGAAAAAAATCATCGGAGGCTTCAAAGCCCTGCAGCAGAAACTGCCGGAGACCCTGTTGAATATCGTGAATCAGAAGCGAGGGAAGCATGCCAGGCCGGTTACAATGAGGATGGCATCAACGCCTCTACCGAGATGCCAAGTCCTTCGGCGGCAATGATCTGGCGCCGATCCAGCGAACCAAGACGGGCCTTGAGTCGGCGCGCCATGGCCAGATGCAGGGCATCGCCGGCTCTTAAGGCATATGGACTTTCGAGCAGCAGAGCGGCCGTGCGAAAGTCCCCGGGGTCGACCTCTACAACACGGACACGGGCGCTGACGAATCGCTGGAACTGCGCCATGGCGTCGCGCCTCAACTCGGAATCTATGGTTCCGGTTCGCTCCTTGATGCCGCCGACACTGGCCATTTCGGTCAAAAGCCAGGCGGAAGAGGTCAGCCCATCTCGTGATGCCGCCAACAAATGGTTCAATACTTCAGCAGATCCGGGTTCGCGAAAGAAAATCGCGCCCATTACTGACGTATCGAGATAAATCACAACAGGTCCTGGTCGCGAAGTTCCGCCACCGAGGGGCCGGGGCACTCAGGACCTGCCTTGACCCAGTTTTCCAGATCGGCCCAGTCAAATGGGCTGCTGTCCGGTTCAGCGATCAGCCGCGCCACTGGCTTTCCCCGACGGGTAATGATGACGTCCTCGCCAGTTTGAGCGGCGGCAATTAGCGAGGAAAGATGAGTCTTGGCATCAGCGATGGTGGCGCTTTTCATGGGTAGCACTCCAGAGTTAGTCATATTGCAGGTGGATTATGGGGCTGGATGACCATTTGGGTAAACCGGCTACACATCCCCAACGGCCAGCGGTCGTCGTTTGCCGCCGCGTTTCGCATCGTCCCGTTAAGTCAGCAAAAGGATTCTGCACGACCAGACCTTGCTCGATGATTTAGCCATCCTGAAAATCTTCCGCGCAGAGGCCAAGTGCCTGAATGGGGTTCTACTTCTCATGAAGACTATCACCCGGCCAGGGCTCCCGGTCATTAGGCCGGTTCAGGATGGCCTTGAAGTCATCCCGAGCCGCACGACTTGCGCGTTCTTGTAGATAGTCCTCGGTCGCGATCGCTGAAATTTTCTCGGCGATGGCCGAGGCGATGAACTGTTCGACGCTGATACCCTCCTTTTGCGCCATTTCGTCGACATGGCGGTGGATGGATGAGGACAAACTCAAATTGAGATTAGACATGACGTAATTCCGTAGGGCGGACAAGCAACGCGCATCCGCCGGGTGAGTTTACCGAATGTGGCGGGGTTGGGTCTCAAAAAACGCCCAGGCGGTGCGGTAATCGTCTTCGCGGTTGGCGCGGGTAAAGGGGGCGGTGTAGCGGCGTTCCCTGGTGTATGGGCCGGTGGGCAGGGTGTTGTCTTCAACCCATTGCTGGATCAGGCTGCCGTCGGGCAGGTCTTTGACATCGTCCCAGCCGAATTGGCCGTCACGGGTCTGGCCGTCGGGGGGGGTGATGCGGCATTGCGGGTCCTTGCGACCGGCTTTGCGCGGGAGGCCGACGCCGACCAGACCCTTGCTGTTGGTGAAGACGATGCGGCCGTTGATGTCGTACCAGGTGTCGCGTTCGTAGCCTTGCATGACCGGGAATTGCACGCGGTAGATCAGCAGCAACTCGTCCAGGGTCAGACCGAGGGCCTGGGCCACCAGCACGTCGATTTCCACCAGGGCCAGGCGGCGGGCGTAGTCGGTGCGGAGAGCGCAGTCGCGTTGCCAGGCGGGGGTGAGCCGGGCGTAGAAGTCCTGAGGCAGGCGCGGGTTGTCGGGCTGGCTCCAGCCCTGATGGGTGAAGTCGGCGGTGTAGACCTCGGCCCAGAGCGGGGCATAGTGGGTGGTGAGGAAGTTGAGGATCGAAGCCCGGGCAATGATTGCAGTGCCCTCAACAAATGGAATTCGAGAAAGAGTCGAATCATAAATATCGCCAAGCCCGGTTGATTTGATGAAGAAATCAAGCACTGTTGAGTGGGTAAGTCCACATATCAGGACGAGTTGATGAGCTGATTTGAACGTCAGCGAGAGCACGGTATGTACATGCGCTGAACCCGGTGGGGCTATGGTTGAACTCAGGGTACGCTCGGAGGAGGGACCCACGCGGCGACGATGGACGTATCGAAAATATTTCGTTACCGGCTTCGCCACCTCCTCCCCCGGTTCCACCCAACTCACCCTCGGCGTGCGCCTCATGTATTCGGCGTCGTCGGCCATGGGCCGGTAGTTGCTGCGTGGGAGGTAGTCGTCGGGGATGGCTTCGAGGTCGATGGGATCGTAATGACCGTTGGCACTGCACACGGCGCGGGG
>CAIVXW010000431.1 GCA_903910005.1 uncultured Methylococcaceae bacterium | reverse complement strand
TGCTGCGGCGTGCCCTGGAGGAAGCCCAGCGACGCTTCAATCGGGCCTTGGGCCAACTGATGGGACTCGACAAAACCGGCGATGACGAGCAGCCCCTGGCGGCGGTTCGGGCGGCGGTTCTGCTCGGGACATCCCCGATTGCCACCGACGACCTGCTGTGCAACCCGGACGCATCGGACGAGCGGGTCGAGCAGATTCGCCGTACCCTGCCGGTCAGCACGCCGCCGGAGTCGCCACTCGACATGCATGCCAGACCGTTGCGTTTCTGGTTGTTCAAATCATAGGTTTCCCTGCCCATTCACCATGCCACCGCGCCATATCACCCTGTCCCCGGCCCTTAAAACCACAAGACGTCTCCTGTTTTTGATCCTGGTAGTACTGACCACCTTCACGGCCATGGTCATGATTACCAGCGCCTTCCAGCAGAACGGCATCACCCCGGCGGAGATCGGGTTGCTGATTCTCTACACCCTGCTGATTCTCTGGGTCAGTACCTCATTCTGGACAGCGACCCTGGGTTTCTGGTGCCTGCTGACTGGCGGCGATTCCCGCAGCATCAGCGGCCTGGCTCCCACCCGAACCGAGGCGGACGACCCCTCCCCGCCGCGCACGGCACTGGTCATGCCGGTCTACAATGAAGACCCGATCCGGGTATTCGCCGGGCTTCGGGCCATTTATCAGACCCTGGTCGAAACCGGACGCAGCGACGAATTTGAACTGTTCATCCTGAGCGATACCCGTGATCCCGAACTGTGGATGCAGGAAGAAGCCAACTGGTACCGGATGTGTCAGGAATTTGACGCCCACGGTAAAATTTTCTATCGCAACCGCGAGAAAAACATCGCCCGTAAAAGTGGCAACATTGAGGAATTTTGCCACCGCTGGGGAGGACGTTACCGCTACATGATCGTGCTGGATGCCGACAGCATCATGGCCGGGGAAACCCTGGTGAAAATGGTTGACCTGATGGAAGCCCATCCTGGCGTCGCCCTGATCCAGTCCGCTCCCCTGCCGGTTAATCATGAGTCGCTGTTTGCCCGCATCCTTCAGTTTGCCAGCAGCCTTTACAGCGATATTTTCATTACCGGGGCCAATTTCTGGCAACTGTCCAGCAGCAACTACTGGGGACACAACGCCATTATCCGCATGCAGCCGTTTGTAGAACATTGCGGCCTGCCCAGACTGCCCGGGCGCGAACCCTTCGGCGGGGAAATTTTAAGCCATGATTTCGTGGAGGCCACCCTGTTACGGGAGGCGGGTTGGGAGGTGTGGCTGGCCACTGACCTGAAGGGAAGCTATGAGGAATTGCCCCCGACCCTGATTGATTACGCCAAACGTGACCGTCGCTGGTGTCAGGGCAACCTGCAACATGTACGGATGATCTTCGCCAAAGGCATTTCCGGGCTGAGTCGGCTGTACTTCCTGATGGGCATCATGTCCTATCTATCCTCTCCGCTCTGGCTGCTGTTTCTGGTTCTGACCGGACTGGAAGCCTACGTCAAAAGCCAGACCATGCCGGTTTATTTTTTTGGTGACAACGTGTTTCCGGTGTGGCCAGAGTCTTATACGGTGGAAATGACCACGGTGTTGCTGGTAACCCTGTCCATGCTGTTCCTGCCCAAATTCTGGAGTTTGATCCTGCTGCTGTTCAGACCTGAATTACGCAGGCAGTACGGTGGATTGCTGGCCGCCACAGCCAGCGTCTTTCTGGAAAGCATTTTCTCCATGCTGTCGGCTCCCATCCTGATGCTGTACCAGTCGAAATTCGTCGTATCCATCCTGCTACGCAGCAGTGTGGGCTGGCCAACCCAGAACCGCGACGATTACCGTCTGGGTTTGGTGGAGGCCTTGGCCGCACACTGGGAACATACCCTGACCGGACTGCTGGCCGGCTGGATCAGCTATCAGTACGTTCCTGATTTTTTCCTCTGGCTGATTCCGGTACTGGCGGGGCTGCTGCTTTCCATCCCGCTGTCCATGCTGTCGAGCAGCTCCGGTGCCGGTGTTCTGGCCCGCCGACTGGGCCTGTTCCTGACACCGGAGGAGAAAGCTCCTCCCAGGGTCATCCGTTTGCTGCAGGAAAACCTGGCCCGGGCTGAAACCGGCACCGACCGGCAACCGCATGCCGACGATATCCTGGCCGACCCTGGTGTTTCGGCCCTGCATCTGGCCCTGCTACCGCAACGCCCCCTCAGCAAACGCCACCGCTACCAGTTGCAGGCTCTGGTGTATCAACTGGTTGAGGAGGGTGCGGACAGTATCACCGCTGCCGAGAAACGGCGACTGATTGCCAACCCGGAAACCCTGTCACGCCTGCATGTTCTGGCCTGGAACCGCAATCAGAACCGCACCGATACGTCAAAGCCGTAACGCCGGGGCGGGCCGGGCAGGAACGAATTGAAACCAAAGCCATTGGCCAGATTGATGGCATAGGCGTCGTAGTCTTCGTCCAGCAGGTTTTCCGCATGCAGGGCCAGGGTGTAACGGTTTTTGCTGTCACTCCAGGCAATCCGGGCATTCATCAAACCGTAGGGGTTCTGCTGAATCGCCTGGTAGCCGGGTGAGCCGTTATAACCGCTGTACCACTGGCGGGTTTGATAATTGCCACTCACTCCCAGATCAATGATGCCACCAAAGCCGGATTCAAAGCTGTAGTCGATGGCCCCGGTCAGTTTGAAATTGGGGGCAGCCACCATCTGGTTGCCGGTCAAATCGATGTCATCGGCAGGATCCGGCGTGGCGGTATTGGCCAGGCTGAGTGAATCGTAGGCGGCATCCATCACGTTGGTACCCAGCGAAATACGCAACCCTTCCAGCGGTATTGCCAGAAACTCGTTTTCGATACCATAAATGTGAGCCGCTCCGGCATTCAGCAATTGACTGGAGCCGCCTACCACATTGATGATCTGCTGGTTTTGATAGTCATAATAGTAGCCGGCCATATTGAGCCGGAGCCGTTTGTTGAACCAGTCGCTCTTGATACCCACCTCGTAGGCATCCACGGTTTCCGGGCGGGTATAACCCAACCGCTGATAGGCTTCGGGTGCATACATTACGCCGGGATTGTAGTTGCCGCTGCGATAACCCCGGCTGTAACTGCCGTACACCATCATGTTGTCGGTCAGGGCATAATCCAGCCCGGTTTTGCCGGTCCAGCTCTGGTCTTTCTGTTCCTGCTGCGGCACGGACGCGCTGGTATAAGGCCCGGTCAAAAACCGTCCCGGACTGGGCGGCAGGGCCGAAGGCGGCAGCCAGGCGGTATTGATGCCGGTGGGGTTGCCGGGAACCCAACTGCCCAGCGGGCTGTAATCGTGGTTGAGTCGGGAGATGTTGAGATAATCCAGATCGTTTTGATCCACGGTAAAACGCACGCCCAGATCCAGCCCCAGGCGGTCGGTGAACTGGTAACGTCCCTGGGTGTAGGCGGCCGTACTGACCGTGCTGACATTCATTTGCTGATCGACGATACCGTAACCGGACAACAACTCCTGCACGGCCGGTGGCAACAACACCGGTCGGTCACGCAGGAATGAATACAGGTTACGCATTTTGTTTTCATCCTGACTGATATAAATCCCGGCGATAAAACTGAACGGACTGTCCCAGTCGGATTCCACCCGGAAATCTTCCGAAAAGGCCTCATGCTGATCGAACCAGTCGATTTCCAGCAGGGAAACCGGCGAGGCATCGGTATCCTGACCGAACTTGAGCTGGCTGTTGTACCAGGAACTGACCGAGATGAATTTGAGTGAACCGGGGTCGTGTGTCAGTTTGAGCGATACCAGGTTGAGGTCGGTTTCCACATTCCCGCTGCGACTGAGGGCTCCTTCCCGAAATCCGTACCCTGCATCCCGACTGTAACCGGCCAGATTAAACAGCCCCTTGCCGGGCACCGGCACGGCACCGACGGTGCGGGGCGGGGTGAAACGCGGCGAACTGCGGGCAATGTTGAGGCGAAGTAGCGCATCAAGTTCGTCGTTGATCCGGCCATTGAGGGTCAGACGACCGGCTACCCGCCGGGTCTGCGCCATATTGGGCCCGCCGCTGCGGTTAACCCACCAGCCTTCATCCTGATCGAAGTCAAACGCAGCCCGGGTCGCCAGGCGGCCCGGTATCAACGGGGTTTCGGCAGCGGCAAAAATGCGGTGTTCGTCATAATTGCCAAAGCCGTAGCGCAGGATGTTGTCACCGGCCTGGTTGATATCCGGAGTATGACTGATCAGATTGATGGCTCCGCCGGTGGTATTTTTGCCGTACAGGGTACCCTGTGGACCCTTGAGTACCTCCACCCGATCCAGGTCATAAAATGCCAGGGCATGGGTACTGTTGGCTCCCAGATAGGTTTCATCCAGATAAACCCCAATGGGACTCGACTGATTGACACTGTAATCGGCCATGGAAATGCCGCGCAGTGAAAAGATCGGTCGCCAGCCAGCCGGGTTGGTGGTCTGTAACCCCGGCACCTGCTCGGCCAGATTGGTTGCGGTGCGAATGTCACGGTTGACCAGATCATCCGCCGACAGGGCATCGATGGAGACGGGTACCTTCTGCAAATTCTCTTCCTTGCGCTGTGCGGTCACGACCACTTCTTCCAGCGCGAAGGTATCCCCCTCCTCCGCGTGCCCGGTCGGCGGCAGCAGAACCGCTGCGGTCAGTGCCAGCATGGATAATTTTTTCATGTTGTTTTACCGATTGTTTTGCCTGTGTCTAACCTGAATTCGGGACAGGGCACGAGGCAGATGCGAATGGCGAATGGCGCATGGGGACATGGATTGCGGGTTGGCAGGCCGTACTCAGTCACTACCAACCCCGGCATGCCGCTCGCCATTCACCACTGACCATTCACCCTGTCCTTAACCCGAACTGATGTTATACCGATCATGAATACCAACCCCGCCCCCCAAAGATGCCCCCCCACCCTGGCAGGCCGCCAAGGGTGAGCTATGTTAGCGTGAATTCGTGATTTAGTGTCCGGTTTTTACTGACCTCTGTCCCCTGTCTCCTGCCCTCACCACTTAATCCACCACGCGGCCAGGATGGCCGCGCTCCCAGGGCCACGCTCCCGGGGAAATTCATTCAACCCGTATTTTCCTGCTTCCTTCCTACCTGAACGTCAGTTCGGGTTAAGGACAGGGTGAATGGTCAGTGGTGAGCGAGTAC
>CAIVXW010000430.1 GCA_903910005.1 uncultured Methylococcaceae bacterium | reverse complement strand
TCAATGAGGACAGGGAGAGGTTCGATACCGCCGAACCTGACGCCTGTCAAACAGGGGGCCTATTATGGCAAAAGAGCCGGGTTCCGGCACGACCCTTCAGGGTGCCAGCACGGTAACAGGCTTGAGGTGAGTCCATTCGAGTGGATACTGTCCGGACAGGACAGCCCGGGTGGCAAGAAAATACCGGCCTGGCGTTTGCGGCGTAAAGGTGAAGCGACTGTTTTTGACGGAGCCGGTCTGTGGTTCGGTTGTGGTGTGCAGAACCCGAACCAGACGGATGTTGTCGAGATACCAGCCAACGCCAGTCGAGGCCTGCGGATAAAACCGCCGCTCTGAACCATAATGAAAGCGCAATCGAATGAGGCGATTGGCATAGGCCGATAAATCAACGGTTTTGGCAGAAAAAACCCGCTCGCCACCGGAATCGGTTCCGCCCTGATGATACAGGGTGGTCCAGGTATGACCGTCATCGACGGAGACATCCACATCGGCTGCCTGCTCTGCGGTCGCCCATCCCAGACGGCTGGCGAATTGCAGAACGGATTGGCTGCCCGGCACGAACGACGCCTGCCAAATCAGGGCAGTGGTTGTTTGATCAGTCTGGGCCAGATGATAAGCCGTTTGGCCCGTTGCCTGGACATCCTTACTGAGTACCGGATAAGCCGGTTGAGCCGGTTCGGTCTGCAAGGCTCCCAGGCCTGATTCCGCATCATGGATCAGATCGTAGGATGCTGCGCGAACCCAAAGCCACTGATATCCGCTGACGTTCGGAACCTTGCGTACCGTGTAGCGGGCATCAATTCCGGCCTTGGTACGGGATGGACCCCGGGTAATGGCGGGTAAAACCGTATCAGGACCCGGTTGGGCCGGATCGAACAGCACGACATCATACTCGAACCGCGCAGGTTTCCCCTGTATTCTGACGTTGTCGAGTGTGACCGTATAGCGGGCATCCGTCTTGAATGGCCGTGAAGGGACATCGGTCACCCACACCAGGGTGTTGTCACCGTAGCCGTCCAGAACCGGTTCCAGGGTGACGGGGATGAAGCCCTCGTCGGCCTGAACCGTTACGGTGGCCTGGCTGAAATCAGCGTCGGGGTACGAAAAGGACCAGCGTTCGGGCACCAGTGGGTGCGGAAGATACCCTTCGGGGGGCCAACTGACAAAGGTATCCCGGGTTTTGGGACGCGGGCGCGTCCAGGCTCCCTCATCGATGATCCACAACGCCTGCGTCAGGGGATACCCGCTTTCCACGGCAGGTTCGATGTTACCGACGCCCATGATCCGGGTGCCCGGAAACAATAGCCAGCGTCTGTGCCCGACGGCCGGGTTGTTGTCCCCCCAATCGAACATGAGATTGTCCACAGCCTCGAAACCGGCACTGCCCAGAGCCAGATTGGCGTTGGCAGCAGCCTCAATGCCCTCCGGCGTCTGACATGACCAGTCCGGAGTGGGAAAATGGGATAAGCGGTCATTGGCACTCATCATGAGTGCCGCCGCCTGAGCCTTCGCGCCAAGCGTGGCGTCCTGGCCCACTGCGGCAGGCACGCCGGCCATGGCCCGGTAATAATTGACCCGGAGCAGGGTGGCTTCCGCATACGCTGCCGAGGTCTGCCCGGCATCGCACTGCGAGACATCACCCTGCCACTCTGACCGGATCTGCTCGACTGACCGATATACACCGTTGTAGAAATTGCGGGTTTGTTCGCGGCTTGATGTATCAACCGACAAACTCCGGTTTGCGGCCATGCTCTGGCACGACACGCCGAGCAGGATTGCGGTTGTTATAATGGAGATTCGCATGGACATGGTGGTAACCTGCGT
>CAIVXW010000429.1 GCA_903910005.1 uncultured Methylococcaceae bacterium | reverse complement strand
CGGATTGCTACGACACGCGGTGCCAACGCTCACCCTGGAGAGTGCCGTTGCCAAGGCCTACAAGCCAGATAGCGTTTTGTGTTAGGTTGGTGGCCCGCGTATGTCCTGGCACACAATCCGGCATCCGTGTAGCCTTTGACCCTCAAGTGAATTCTGCTGTAGTGTGGCCGCAAAACCGGGTTCCAGTTCGTTGCATTCAACAATGCTGAAGCCTGCATCATGAAAGCCAACATCCAGGCCACCTGCCCCGCTGAACAGGCTGATTGCAGTGATCGGTTTGTTGTTTGTTGTTTTATTCCACTCATGAAGTGCATCGCCGAACGCATCTGGCCACCCGCCACATTCATCAATCCCCAGGCATGCCAGTGCTCCCGTAAACCAGGCATCAGGTGTTGTTTGATCCACCGGGGAGTGGAACAACTCGGTTTGTATCGTTTTGCTCATGTGTTTATTATTTTCAACGCCACTACGTCCATGCCAGCGCGAATTGCCTGGCCGCCCGTTAATCCCTGACCCAGTCTTCAACTGCCCGGGCGGGTATGTGGGGGGATTCGCTGAGGGGCGGGTAGCTCTGGCCGCTGAGTATCCGCCAGCATACCCGGGCCGTGTCTGCGGCCAGTATCCATGAAACCAGCAGAAAGATGCCGGTCAGTGTCGCATCCAGGTAATCGTTGAAAATAAGCTGGGGGGCTTGAGCTGCCTGGGTGTCGCTCAAAAGCCGTGCCTCCAGTCGGCTGGAGAGGTCGCTGGCATGGGCGAGAAAGCCGATTCGCAATTCCGGGCTGAACAGTTTTTGCCAGGCCGCCGAGGTGGTTATGATTAACAGCCCGCTGAGCGGAATTGCGGTGATGAAGGCATACCCGCCCTTGCGGCTTTTGACCAGGATGGTGGTCGCTACACACAGGGCGATACCGGCCAGCATCTGGTTGGCAATACCAAACAGGGGCCACAGGCTGTTGATGCCGCCGAGTGGGTCAATGGTGCCAATGTAGAGCAGATAACCCCAGCCGGTGACTACCAGCCCACTGGTGAGCAGGACGCCCGGATACCAGCCGGTACGCCCGAGAGCCGGGATGTAGTGTCCGAGCAAATCCTGCAACATGAAACGGGCGACCCGGGTGCCGGCATCAAGTGTGGTCAGAATGAACAGTGCCTCAAACATGATGGCAAAGTGATACCAAAGGGCCAGCAGTCCCTCACCGAAGGCACTGGCAAACAACCGGGCCATTCCCACTGCCAGTGAGGGTGCGCCGCCGGTACGGGCAAACAGGGTGGATTCGCCCATGCTCCGGGCCAGGGTCTGCATCTGTTCAACCGTCACCGGAAAACCCCAGCCGTTGATGCGGCTGACTGCGTCGACGGCGGAGGTGCCGACCACGCCGGCCGGGCTGTTGATGGCAAAATAGACTCCCGGTTCGAGTACGCAGGCTGCAATCAGGGCCATGATGGCCACGAAGGATTCCATCATCATGGCTCCGTACCCGATCAGGCGGGCGTCGGTTTCAAGGCTGAGCAGTTTGGGGGTGGTTCCGGACGAAACCAGGGCATGAAAACCGGAAATGGCCCCGCAGGCGATGGTAATGAAGACAAACGGAAACAGCTTGCCTCCAAAAATGGGTCCGGTGCCATCAATGAAACGGGTCAGGGCTGGCATGTGGATGTCCGGGTGCAACACCAGAATGGCAAGGGCCAGTGCCAGGATGGTGCCCAGTTTCATGAAGGTGGACAGATAATCACGCGGAGCCAGCAGTAACCAGACCGGCAATACCGCAGCGGCAAAACCGTAGGCTATCACCATGAGTGCCAGGTCAGGGGCATTGTAGTCAAACCAGGCAGCCAGGCCTGATCCCTCCACCTGACCGCCGCCCACCACCGCAGCCAGCAGCAATCCCACCCCCAGGGCGGTGGCTTCGATCACCCGTCCAGGTCTTGGATAACGCATGTAAATGCCGATCAGCATGGCGATGGGGATGGTGGCTGCCACCGTCGAAGTGGCCCAGGGACTGTGCTTCATGGCGTTGACCACGACCAGTCCCAGTACCGCAATCAGGATAATCATGATGCACATCACTCCCAGCAGGGCCGCCGTTCCTCCAATCGGCCCCAGTTCATCACGGGCCATTTGTCCCAGCGAACGTCCGTCCCGTCTGAGGGAGCAGAACAGGATGATGAAGTCCTGCACGCAACCGCCCAGCACGGCACCGAGGATGATCCACAGGGTGCCGGGTAAATAACCAAACTGGGCAGCCAGGGTTGGCCCGATCAGGGGACCTGGACCTGCAATGGCGGCAAAATGGTGGCCAAACACCACCCAGCGCGGAGTCGGCACAAAATCGCGGCCATCGTTGAAGCGTTCAGCCGGGGTGGCCCGGGTTTCATCCAGCATCAATACCCGGGTCGCCAGAAACGCACTGTAGAAACGATACCCCAGGGCATAGACGCAGGCGGCAGCGGTTACGAACCAGACGCTGTTGATGGATTCACCGCGATTCAGGGCGATACCGGCCAGGGCCGAGGCTCCGATCAGGGCGACACTGAGCCAGATCAGCCCGCTTGTCACCGACAGGGGACGGTTGGGGCGATGGTTCATGTTGTTGACCCGGCATGATAGGCCGGACTGAGCGTGTGTACGGCTTCAATGAGGGCGGCTGCGTGTTCCGGTTTGACATCCGGCAGAATGCCGTGGCCCAGATTGAAGATGTGTCCGCTACCGTGACCAAATCCGGCCAGAATGCGGCTGACTTCGGCAGTGATGGCGTCAGGTGATGCGTACAGGGCCATCGGATCCAGATTACCCTGCAGGGCAACCCGATGACCCACCCGGCGACGGGCCTCGCCAATGTCGGTCGTCCAGTCGATACCCAAACCCTGATAACCGCTGTCTGCCATGGCCTCCAGCCATTGTCCACCACCCTTGGTAAACAGAAGGGCCGGTATTGCCGTCGCCGGGTGATGAGTCCTGACCTGATCGAGTACCTGCCCGGCATAGGCCAGGGAAAACGCCCGGTACTGCGCTGCCGACAACACACCGCCCCAGGTATCAAACACCATGATGGCATCGACCCCGGCTTCAATCTGTGCCCTGAGGTACAAGCCGACTGCTTCGGCCAGTTTACCCAGCAGGCGGTGCAGGGTGTGGGGTTGCTCATACATCAGAGCCTTGATCTTTCTGAAATCACGGCTGGAACCACCCTCCACCATATAACAGGCCAGTGTCCAGGGACTGCCGGAAAATCCGATCAGGGGCATTCGCCCTGCCAGGCTGTCCCGGATCAAACCAACCGCATCCATCACATAACCCAGGCTGTCATGGGGATCCGGTACCGGTAAGGCCTCAATGTCTGCGGCCGTGCGTAGCGGTTTTTGAAACTGTGGCCCCTCCCCTTCCACGAATTCCAGTCCAAGCCCCATGGCGTCGGGGATGGTCAGGATGTCCGAGAACAAAATGGCTGCATCCAGGGGAAAACGCGCCAGGGGTTGCAGGGTGACCTCGCAGGCCAGTTCGGGCGTCGTACACAGGGCCATGAAGCTGCCTGCCTGTTCCCTCACCCGGCGGTATTCGGGCAGATAGCGACCTGCCTGGCGCATCATCCAGATCGGGGTGCGGGGTGTGGGCTGGCACAGCAATGCCTTGAGGAAACAATCGTTATCCAGTGTTTTCATGAGAGGGTTCCGGATTCAGGGCGAGGCGGTCGAATCGATCTCGCGTTGCAGGGTTTTGAATTGACGCAGTATGGGCGTGCTGTCCAGTGCGCGGGGGATGCGGCTCATGGCCTGGCGGGCCGCAGCCACGTCGGGGTAAGTTCCGAAAAAAACCGGGTATAGCGTGTTTGGCCCGCGCCGAACCGGGTAGGAAATCAGCACGGCATCGGGCGGAAATTGTCGTACAACCTGGTCGCGTGCCTCGGTGGAGGATACGGTGATAACCTGCAGGGTGTACAGTTCGGGCGGCTGTGCCAGCAGCCAGTCAGCTCCGTGCAGCAGCGTTGCCGGGGACGGTGCGACTGCCACCGCCGGGGCGGGCGATGGTGCAGGGGGCGATGGTGCAACTGCCGGTTCCGGTTCCGGCTCGATAATCTCAACCACCGGGGGTTTTCCTTCCACCAGGCGGTAGTAGATTTCCTTGCCGCGTGTGGGGGACGGTGGCTGCGGTTCTGCCCCGTCATCCGCAACCGGGCTGGTTTCAGGTGTCTCGGGCGGGGTGTTGCGTACGCTGAGTTCAGACAGTTCGCCCAGTGCGGTAATACTCACCCCGTCTGCCGGGGCACTCTGAGCATCTGGCGGAACCGGTAGCTGTGGGGATGGCGGGATTGCGGTGGATTCGGCCACCGGTGCTTCGCCGGGTGCCGGTGATGGCGGCGTCATCGGCGATGTGGGCGTCGGGGCCGGAATCGGGGCGGCCTGCCCGGTGCGCTGGCCGATGATCCGCTGCAGGGAATCAAAACGTCTGATGAAGGCAACCGTTCCGCCCCGCTGCCATTGTCTCAGGGCCGCTGCGGCACTGGTTGGATCGGGATAGACGCCCTGAAAAACGGGCAGGAGGGTACGGTTTCGCTGTCGCATGGACAGGCTGGCCCGGGCCTCCCCGGTCGGGCGTTCCTGCATGAATTTGCGCAGTTGTGCGTCATTTTCGGCAGTTGCCACCTGCAGGGTGTAATAGCCGGGTGGACGGGCCATGATCCAGTCCTCACCTTCCAGTCGGGCTATTGTTCGGGTATTGAGTGCCTCGGCAGGTGGGGACGGTACCGGTGGCCGGGGAGCCGATGCCTCGGGTTCTGTGGTTACCGACGGTGGCGGCTGGATCGCCTCGACAAGCGCAGGCGGTGCCGCTGGCCGGGAAGCCGGTGTCTCGGGTTTTGTGGTTGCCGACGGTGGTGGTTGGATCGCCTCGGCAGGCACGGGCGGTGCCGCTGGCCGGGAAGCCGGTAGCTCGGGTTGTGCGGCTGCCGACGGTGG
>CAIVXW010000428.1 GCA_903910005.1 uncultured Methylococcaceae bacterium | reverse complement strand
CGGTTCGGCCCGCTTCGGCAAGCAAAATGCGGAAATGCAGCGCGTAGCGGGAACCGACGTGTTTGAAGTGTCTCTCCCGCACACCGAACCGGTCGGGCACTGTTCCATTTCCTGGGTCGATCAGGCCGGTCAAACCCGAACCCGCATTGATCCCTACACCTTTCCACCCCAGTTGGCTGATTTTGACCTCTACCTTTATGGCGAGGGCAAACACTGGCACATCTACCGGGTACTCGGTGCCCACCCCCACACGGTCGACGGCGTGTCAGGCATATTGTTTGCCACCTGGGCTCCCAACGCCGAGCGGGTCAGCGTCACCGGTGACTTCAACGACTGGGATGGCCGCAGTCATCCCATGCGGGTGCGGGGAGGGAGCGGCGTATGGGAGTTGTTCATTCCCGGCATACCGGACGGAACCCTGTACAAGTTCGAGATACGCAATCGCCACAGTGGCGAGATACTGCTCAAAACCGATCCCTACGGCCAACGTTTCGAGTTGCGCCCCAATACCGCCTCCATCGTCGTATCCGGCACGGCTCACCAGTGGCAGGACGACGACTGGATGGCGCAGCGTCAGCAGCACGACTGGCTGCACGAACCCCTGTCGATTTACGAGGTGCATCCGGGCTCCTGGAAACGGGATGAAAATGGCGGGTTTCCGGGGTATCGGGAACTGGCCCATCAACTGGTTGATTATAGCCTCGCGCAGGGCTTCACCCATATCGAACTGTTACCCATCACCGAACACCCGCTGGATGCTTCCTGGGGCTATCAGACCACCGGCTACTTCGCGCCCACCAGCCGGTTTGGCAGCCCGGACGATTTTCGTTACTTCGTGGATTATTGCCACCGGCACGGCATCGGCGTACTGCTGGACTGGGTGCCCGCCCATTTCCCCAAGGATGCCCACGGTCTGGCCCGGTTTGATGGCACCCCCCTTTATGAGCATGCCGATCCCCGCCTGGGAGAACACCGTGACTGGGGAACACTGATTTACAACTATGGCCGCAACGAGGTTCGCAATTTCCTGATTGGCAGTGCCATGTTCTGGCTGGAAGAGTTCCACATTGACGGTCTGCGGGTCGATGCCGTGGCCTCCATGCTGTATCTCGACTACTCACGGCAACCCGGTGACTGGATACCCAACAAGTACGGTGGCAACGAAAACCTGGAAGCGATTGCATTTTTGCGTGAACTCAACACCGTAACCCACCAGCAGTTTCCCAACATTCTGGTCATGGCTGAGGAATCCACCGCCTGGCCACAGGTAACCCGCCCCACCTGGACCGGCGGGCTGGGCTTTTCAATGAAATGGAACATGGGCTGGATGCACGATACCCTGCTGTACATGAGCAAGGATCCGGTACACCGGCAATACCACCACGATCAACTCACTTTTGGCCTGCTCTACGCCTTTACCGAAAACTTCATCCTGCCGTTTTCACACGATGAAGTTGTGCACGGCAAGCAATCCATGCTGTACAAAATGCCGGGTGATGAATGGCAGCGGTTTGCCAATCTGCGGTTGCTTTACACCCTGATGTTTACCTATCCAGGCAAAAAACTCCTGTTCATGGGCTGCGAGTTTGGCCAGGGCCACGAGTGGAATCACGCCACAGGGCTGGAGTGGCATTTGCTGGAATACCGTTTTCATCACGGACTGGCCCGGCTGGTGGCTGACCTGAATCGCCTGTACCGGGCACAACCGGCCCTGTACGCGCTTGATTTTGACCCGCAGGGTTTTGAATGGATCGACTGTCACGACTGGTCCAAATCCATCCTGATTTACCTCCGGCGCGACCAGGATCAATTCCTGGTCATGGCATTCAACTTTACCCCGGTCGTCCGCCACGATTACCGCATTGGTGTGCCGGAACCCGGCACCTACCGTGAATTGTTCAACTCTGATTCCACCTGGTACGGCGGCAGCAACGTCGGCAACGCTGTTCGGGAGGCAGATGCCCGTGAATGGATGGGACGTCCGTACTCCATCAGCATTACGCTGCCGCCGATGGCCGGCATCGTGCTGGCCCTCGAATCGCCGGAACCCATCCTGGCGGAATCAGCCCCGGAAACGGATGAATGAAAAAAATCCTGTTTGTAACCAGCGAGGCTTACCCGCTCATCAAGACGGGGGGATTGGCTGATGTGTCCGGTAGCCTGCCGATCGCCCTGCAGGCTCTGGGACACGATGTACGCATCCTCATGCCGGGCTACCCGGCTGCCGTGGCTGCCGGACACTTCAAGCCTCATCGACAATTACACGGTGGCTCCGGTGTTGCCATACTGGAGGGTGGATTGCCGGATTCCGACGTACCGGTCTGGCTGTTGACCCACAAAGACTATTTCGAGCGCGAGGGTAATCCGTATCTGGACGCCGAGGGCAAACCCTGGGAAGACAATCCGCACCGCTTTGCCCTGCTGTGTCATGTCGCGGTCGAGGTAGCAATGAACCGGATGGGATTGCACTGGAAACCCGACATCGTCCACTGCAATGACTGGCAAACCGGGCTGATTCCCCCCCTGCTGAGTGACGAACCGGGGCGGCCTGCTTCAGTCTTCACCATCCACAACCTGGCTTACCAGGGGCTGTTCCCCTACCCGGTGTTTGAAAAACTGCGCCTGCCGCAGCGGTTCTGGTCACCGGACGGGCTGGAATTTTACCAGCAGCTCTGCTTCATCAAGGGCGGACTGGTGTTTGCCGACCGCATCAACACCGTCAGCCCGAACTATGCCCGCGAAATTTGCAGCCCGGAATTTGGCTGTGGCCTGGACGGCCTGCTGCAACACCGGGCCGACCGGTTGTCGGGGATTCTCAACGGTATCGACCCGGCTGCCTGGAATCCGGCGACCGATCCATTCATTTCGGCCCGCTTCGACAGCAATGACCTTGCGGCCCGTTGTCGCAACAAGGCGGTTCTGCAACAACAGTGTCAGTGGCCTGCCGATCCGGCCCCGGCCCTGATGGCGTGGGTTGGGCGTCTGGTCAAGCAGAAAGGCATTGATCTGCTGATCGAGTTACTGCCCGGATTGATGCAACTGCCGGTACAACTGGTTGTTGTAGGGACGGGCGAGGGTCGATACGAGAGGCTGCTGCAACGCTGGGCGCAGCTTTACCCGGAGCGGATTGCCTTTTTTTGCTGCTACGACGAACCCCTGGCCCACCAGGTGGAGGCCGGTTCCGATCTGTTCCTGATGCCGTCCCGCTTTGAACCCTGCGGGCTGACCCAGATGTACAGCCAGCGATATGGTTCGGTTCCTGTCGTGCGCCGGGTGGGCGGACTGGCTGACACGGTCACCGATGCCGACCCGATCACACTGGGCCATCAGCAGGCCACCGGTATCGTATTTGACGAATCCAGTGCCGACAGTCTGCGGCAGGCCATCCGGCGCGGGCTGGCCCTGTTCTGCAACAAACCCCTGTGGCAACAAATTCAGCAGGTCGGCATGTCGCGTGATTTTTCCTGGGAACACAGTGCCCGCCGCTATGAAAGCCTGTACGATCAGGCACTGGCCGACAGTCATCTGGCAGAAAGTCTGCTCAGAACCGGCCAGGCTTCCGGCTGATCCCATGCCGTTTTACCCGGTTCTGTTGCTGCTGTCCGGACTTCTGCCGGTGTCTCCAGTCAGCCTGGCCGCATCGTCCCCCATTGCCAGCGTGACCCTGCACCATCAGCCGGCGGAGGAACTGTTACCCGTGCTGCAACCCTTGCTGGAAGCGGGTGAGGTCATCCTGCCCGGTGGTTCCGAACTGCTGATCCAGGCCAGTCCGGCCCGGGCCGCCCTGCTGCGGGAGTGGATTGTCAAACTGGATAAACCCCGTCATCGCCTGCGGATCAGCATCATGCAGGCGGATCAACCACCGGATGAGGGATTCGACCGTCACGTTTACCGTTTGCCCCCGCGTCGTCAGCGGGCCGCCATCATCGAGGTACAAACCCTCGACGGCAAACCGGCCCTGTTCCGCAGCCTCGAACCGGACACCCGCCCGGCCCGGCCTCTGCCCGGTTTTTACCCGCCGGTTCCGTTACAGCCAGCCGGAACGCCGCCGAGCCAGGGATTTCAGGTAACGCCCCGCCTGCTGGGGGATCAGGTCGTCATTGAGGTGGAACCGGTTTCCACCCGCTCTGCCTATGCCCGTACCACCCTCAGGGTGGCGGCGGGCGCATGGGCCAGACTGGGTGGCGAGGCAGATCGACCGTCCGTCGGGTACGGCGATGGCACGGTTCGCCATTACGCTACCCCGTCCCGCGAGCAGAGCCTTTACCTCAAGGTCGACGATCTGGATGCCGACCTCCCATAACCCCCCAGGAGTGACATGAACAATTTTGGCCTGAAAATCGTCGACCGTAATCCTTCAGAGTTTGAAACCGTGCTGGATTATGTCATCGCAACCGGCAGTCCACTGGAAGTGGGTTGTTATTTCAACGAGACCGCCGCGCAGGATCGAATCACCGAACGGCTGGCCGGAACCGGCGTCCGGGTCAATGCCCACAGCAACCAGAACCGGATGCACATCCACAACCTGCACGAGACCGGAACCGCCTTTGCCGCCCACATCGAACAGGCCCGGCGCATGGGCAGTCGCTATTCCATCGTCCATGTCTCAAACTACCCGACCACGTCGCGTCAGTCGCAGGCCGGTGCCCTCAGACAACGCATTGCGGACAACCTGCAACGGGCCGAAGCCCTGTGTGAGCAGCACGATTACCGACTGCATATTGAAAATGACTACCAGCCCATCGGCTTTTACCGCGCCCTGTTTGAATCCATTCACCGTTTGGGCCTCAAACGCCTGCATTTCTGTTTTGACATAGGCCACGCCAAACTGTGGTCCAGTGAAAGCCTGACCGAGTGGCTTGATTTTTCCGCAGAACTCCTGTCCACAGGACTGGCCATTCATTGTCACCTGCACGCCAACAGCGGTTTCGGTGACGAGCATTTATCCCTGGCCGAGGCAAAAAACCGGGGCATCGCCGATCCGGACGGTGACTACAACCCGTTTGGCTATCCGCTGGCTTACTGGGAAGTGGAACGGCGTCTGCCGGAGGCCGTCAAGATTTTTGAAGTCAAAACCGGAGAGGCCATTGCCAATCACACCGGGGTTCTGGCCGCCAGACCTGACCGATCATGACACTGAACCACGGTAGACCCCCGCATGGCCCAATACTTCAACATACACCCCCTGTCTCCCCAGCCTCGACTGATACGCCGCAGCGTTGATATCCTGCGCGAGGGAGGGGTCATCGCCTATCCAACCGACACCTCCTACGCCCTGGGATGTTGTCTTGACGGCAAGGAAGCCCTGGAACGGATACGTCGCATCCGCCAACTGGACGAACAACACAATTTCACCCTGATTTGCCGCGACATGTCGCAGACCGCCACCTTTGCCAAAATTGACAACGAGGCCTTCAGGTTGATCAAATCCCTGATACCCGGCCCCTTTACCTTCATCCTCAAGGCCACCCGGGAAACACCACGCCGTTTGCAGCACCCCAAAAAGAAAACCATCGGCATCCGTCTGCCGGATAATCCCATTACCATGGCCTTGCTGGAAGAACTGGGTGAACCCCTGTTCAATTCGACCCTCATACTGCCGGGTGATGAAGAACCCATGACCGATCCGGAAGACATCCGTGACCGGCTTGAAAAAGAACTGAGCCTCATCATCGACGCCGGGATTGTGCCCTATCGCCCCAGCACCATCCTGGGTTTTACCGAGGGCACACCGGAAATCATTCGCCAGGGAGCAGGCGAGGTTCCTTCCCTCTAGTCTGCCCGCAACCCTTGAACCAATACTCCTATGGACGAATTAACAGCCGTACAACGTATCTCTGTCTGGATTCTGCCGGTGATTTTTGCCATCACCCTGCATGAAGTGGCTCACGGTCTCGCTGCCAAATGGCTGGGAGACAACACGGCGGCCCGGTTGGGCCGTCTGTCACTCAACCCGATGCATCACATTGATGTTATCGGCACCCTGGTCGTACCGGGCGTGTTGCTGCTGCTTGGCGGTTTCATGTTTGGCTGGGCCAAACCGGTACCGGTTGATTTTGACCGGCTACGCAATCCCAAACGGGACATGGCCCTGGTCGCCGTGGCCGGGCCACTGGCCAACCTGCTGATGGCGATTGTCTGGGCACTCCTGCTGCGGATTGCCACTGGTCTTGAGTTTGACTACCTCCGCAAGCCGCTGGAACTGATGAGTGTGGCCGGCATCGTCATCAATGCGGTACTGATGGTACTGAACCTGTTGCCCCTGCCACCACTGGACGGCGGGCGCATCGTCACCGGTTTGTTGCCACACCATCTGGCCGAACCCTACAGCCGCATTGAACCCTACGGGTTTTATATTCTGCTGGCCCTGATGGCTACCGGTACCCTGTCAACCCTGCTGGATGGCCCGCTGGAACTGGTACAGGGATTCGTGTTCAGTCTGGCCGGTCAGTGAATCAGCAACCGTCCCCGCCAGCCTCAGACCAACCGCCCGACCCGGCGCAGCCGTCCGCCTGCGCCCTGGTCAACGGAACGCCCTACCGTGAGCTACCCGAAGACCTTTACATTCCACCGGACGCGCTGGAAGTATTCCTGGAAACCTTTGAAGGGCCGCTGGATCTGCTGCTGTACCTGATTCGTCGCCAGAACCTCTCCATACTGGACATTCCCGTGGCCGACATTACCCGACAGTACCTCACCTACATCGGAATGATGACGGAACTCCGCATGGAGCTGGCCGCAGAATACCTGCTGATGGCGGCCATACTGGCCGAGATCAAATCGAGAATGTTGCTGCCCAAACCGGCTGAAAGCCCGCAGGAGGCAGAGGATCCCAGGGCCGAACTGGTCAGGCGACTGCATGAATACGAGCGGTTCAAACAGGCAGCTGAAACCCTGGAGGCACTGCCGCAATGCGGGCGGGATTATTTTCAAACCACGGTCGATACCGGTGCCATCACGGTACAGAAAGTTTATCCGGCGATTGAGCTTGAGGATCTGCTGGCCGCTTTCCGCGCAGTGCTGCGTAACAGCGAACGACTGAGTCACCACTCTATCCAGCGGGAACCGTTGTCGGTACGGGAGCGAATGTCGAGCATTCTGGCCCGGTTGGGCAATCAGACCCGGATTCCCTTCACCCATCTGTTTGAACGGCACGAAGGTCGGCAGGGCGTGGTGGTTTCATTTCTGGCCATACTGGAACTGGCCCGTGAGCGATTGATTCGCATCGTCCAGGATGAACCCCTGGGCCATGTGTGGGTACTTGCCCCGGGCGGAGGAGCCGCACATGACTGAACCAGCCCTGCCGGATATCCTGGAAGCCGCCCTGCTGGCTGCGGGCAGACCGCTGAATCTGGACGATTTTGCCGCATTGTTTGCCGAAACCGATTGCCCGGATCACGACACCCTGCAACGGGCTCTGGCCGAACTGGCCAACCGGTTTGAGCAACGTCCCTGTGAACTGCGCGAAGTCGCCACCGGTTATCGCCTGCAGGTGAAAGCCTGCTACTCCCCCTGGCTCACCCACCTGTTCGAGGAGCGTCCGGGCCGTTATTCCCGTGCCCTGATGGAAACCCTGGCCATCATCGCCTACCGGCAGCCGGTCACCCGGGGCGAAATCGAAGAGATCCGGGGAGTGGCCGTCAGCAGTAGCATCACCCGCACCCTGCAGGAACGGGCCTGGATTCGGGTGGTTGGCCACAAGGAAGTCCCAGGCCGCCCCGAACTACTGGCAACCACCCCTGACTTTCTGGATCATTTCAACCTGAAGAGTCTGGCAGACCTGCCGCCCCTGCAGGAATTCATTACCCAGCTTGAACTGGAAAAAAAACCGTCTTCCCCCCATGTCGATCAAACCCCAACGCCCTCAACCCACCCAAACCAACAAAAAAACCCTCCCGCCCCCGGATGAAACCGGCGAACGTATCCAGAAACTGCTGGCCCAGCTCGGTTACGGCTCCCGCCGTGAAATCGAGCAATGGATCCGGCATGGGCGCATTGTCCTCAATGGCGGCATCGCCCAACTGGGCGACCGCTACAAGGCAGGTGACCGTCTGATACTCAATGGTCAGGTACTCAATCTGGACGGTCGGCTGGAAATACCCACCCGCGTACTCGTTTATCACAAACCCACCGGTGAAATCGTCAGTCGGCGTGATCCGGAAGGGCGACCGGTAGTATTTACTCAATTGCCCCGGCTACTGCGGGGCCGCTGGATTGCCATAGGCCGACTGGACATCAATACCCAGGGTTTGTTACTGGTCACCTCGAACGGAGAACTGGCCAATCGCATGATGCACCCCTCACGCCAGATGGAGCGCGAATATGCGGTGCGGATACTGGGTACTCCCGGTGAAGAGATGCTGGCCCGCTTGCGGCGTGGCGTGACGCTGGAAGACGGCGAGGCCCGTTTCGAGACCATCCAGGACGCAGGTGGCGAGGGTGCCAACCACTGGTATCACGTCACCCTGCGGGAAGGACGCAACCGTATCGTCCGGCGATTGTGGGAATCCCAGGGAGTCGTCGTCAGCCGCTTGATGCGAATCCGCTTTGGCGACATTACCCTGCCCCCCCGCCTGCGGGCGCGTACCTTTATGGAATTGCCGCCGGATGAAGTCAACCGGTTACTGCAATCGGTGGAACTGCCACCCGAAACAATCGCCAACCCGTTTGAGCGGCCTGTGCTGCCCCGGCGTAAATCACGCAACTGACCGGCAGGAACCCTTCATCATCAGTTGCCTGAGGCTAGTGCCTGCCAATAGGCTTGAGTTACCGCAGATTGGGCAAGTTCGGGAGTATGCTCCTCATCTATACGCCGCAATTTTCCTTGCATCTGACCCGGTGACACGAAACATTTCGATAGGGATGCCTTGCTCACGAACATCTCTAATTGCGCGAGGGGGATGATT
>CAIVXW010000427.1 GCA_903910005.1 uncultured Methylococcaceae bacterium | reverse complement strand
CCTTGTCCTGTTTGCACTTACAACATGTCTTTTTGAGTGGCATCAAAAAACCTCAATGGGTATAGCCCTCAATCCAAAAAACGGCACTCGGCCTGACGACGTTTTACCAGACCGGGCAGCACTTTTCCACCACCCCGCGTCCAGAGCATTAGCTGCTCTTTGGCGGCTTCCCAGTCCTGCTCATCCACCCGTTTGCGCAGGGTGCTTCCCCGGTACCGGGCTACGCCTAAATTGTAGGCAAAGTCCGTCATTGCGCCTAGTGCCCGTGGGTGGGAAATTAGGCCGGGGGACGCCTTCAAAACGCCCGCCAAGTAATTGGTTTTCAGTTCAGAAAGCAGCCATTCCTCGGCGGTTTCCTTGCTGATCTCGGGGTGCTCCATCGTCACCTTGGTGCCGTCCGGCTTCCAGACAGTTCCAAAACCAATCGTGGGATACCCCGCCGGGCAGATGTACGGCTTTAGGCGCAGCCCCTCAAAAGGGCGGCACAGCGACGCGGCAACCTCTACCGCTTCACTTACTGCGCTCATAAACGCGGCCAACAAACCAGAAAGAAATGACCATGTTGAACACCGCCAGATCGTCGCTGCCCCACATCTGGATCAGCACCTCTTTCCAGTCACCGTTCTGGTCAATAGCAATCATGAACGCCGCAATCTTGACCGCCGCGTACAGCGCAAGGAAAGCGTAGGTAACGGTCGGGCGAACCAGCGCGGAGATGGCAGAGACAAACTTACCGGCGTTCTTGGCGGTCTGGGACTGCTCTTTGAAGGCTTCCCCAATGGCATCTACTTCTGCCATCGTCATCGCTGCCTCAACTTGCCGCATGGCAATCTCGCCACGAATCTTGGCAAACTCCATCTCGGCTTGCACCATCCTCAACTCATGGGCACGCTCATTCTTCTTGTCAAATATCTTGAACACCTCGGGCGCAAGCCGCAAGATGCCGCCAAACACACCGCCAAGTAGGGTTTCAAACATTTATTTCTCCAGCGTAAACGTCAGGTTGGCATGGCGCGGGTAGGTTACCGTGCGCTCACCCTCGGGACATTTGTACTTGATCGTCGCCAGCAGCGTCGCTTTACCCGGCGCAATCGGCTCTTTATCGGACACCTTCAACTGGTAGGTGAACGTATCAATGTCCGGGCCAGCAGGGCCAGTAAATTTGCTCATGCTGGGCGTGGCTGCGTGGATCATTCCAGCAGCATCCCTTACCGTCGGCTCAAAGCCTTCTACCGAGCAGTCATCGCGTTTCTTGATCCGCGCCACGGTGACGTTGACGGGCTGACCAATCTTGGTGGCCGGAATCTTGAAGTGATCAGGCGACCATTCAAGGATTGGCTTTTGGAACCAGCCAAACTTATCCCCAGCCGTGTAGCCGCCCACTACCAGCGCAAATGATGCAGTCACAAACTGCACCACAGGGGTCAACTTCGGCAACTCCATATCACCTCAACGTAAAAATCGCCAGCCACGCGATGCACACGACGGCGGCGGTGAAACAGGCCGCTGCTAAAAAAGCCAGCAACCAGTCCCACATTTATTACTCCGGCTGGGCAGACCCAAGGTCGAGCGTGATGTCTGCACTGGCTGCCATAGCAGAAGCAGTACCGGCTGTGGATTCCGCGCTGCCAAACACGATGGAGTCAATGTTCGTGTCTGTGACGCCTTCCGTAATCTCAACCACCTCAACCGGCGTTGCCACCCACTCCTGATTGCTCTGGCTCCAGTTGTAGGTCATACCGGCTTCGTTGGGGCAAACAGGACGGACAACCCATCCCGGCGGGTACCACCACACCACCTCTTGACCATCCCCGGCCACCGGCGGCTCAGGCACTTCAATCCAGCCCTCAGTGCCGTCAGTCTGGGGCTTCGGAATAGAACCATTCTTTGAGTAAAGCATCATTGATCCTGTAGTTGTGAAGTCGGCGGGGTGAACGCGGCTGTGTAGCGTGCGTAGCCTTTGGTGATGCGCAGGTCGTCGATGTAGCCGTTGAGCGGGTTGGCGGCAACGGCTGTCGTCCCAACAAAAACAGGCCCAGTAGATGTTAAGTCTCTTAAATTAGAAGTAACAGATGATCCAATT
>CAIVXW010000426.1 GCA_903910005.1 uncultured Methylococcaceae bacterium | reverse complement strand
CGCTCACCACCGACCATTCCCGGAGTTGATTCATGACCATTGAAACCCGTTTAATCGAATACACCCACCAGAACACCGTTCTGGAAGGCTATTATGCCTGTGATGATCGCCAGACCGGCCCGCGTCCCCTGGTACTTGTCGCCCATGCCTGGGGGGGACGCGACGCCTTTGTCGAACAGAAAGCCTGCCAGATTGCGGAACTGGGGTACGCAGCCTTTGCCCTCGACATGTACGGCAAGGGGGTTGTCGGTACGGATCCGGCACAAAATGCCCGCCTGATGCAGCCGTTCATGCAGGATCGGGCCTTTTTGCAGGCGCGGATGCAGCAGGCTTTGCAGACGGCACGGCATCTTGCCGGGGTGGATTCATCCCGTATTGCCGCTCTGGGCTTTTGTTTTGGCGGGCTGTGCGTGCTGGATCTGGCCCGCACCGGTGCCGATCTGGCGGGTGTGGTGAGTTTCCACGGTTTGTTCACCCCGCCCGGCAACACCGCCGGACAACGCATCCGGGCGAAGGTTTTGATACTGCACGGTCACGCTGATCCCATGGCGACACCGGAACAGGCTCTGGTTCTGGCCCGGGAACTCACCGAGGCCGGTGCCGACTGGCAACTGCATCTGTATGGCAATACCCTGCATGCCTTCACCAATCCCCGGGCCAACGACCGGGCGTTCGGTACCCTGTACGATGCCGGGGCAGAGCGTCGTTCTTTCGAGAGCTTGCGGAACTTTCTGGCCGAAGTGCTAAACTAGCCCGCCCCGGGGACGCCCGCATTCCCGTTCAGACTTCTCCATCCAACCCAGCAGCCAAAACACCGGATCGCCCATGGATCTAAAATTTCTAGATTTCGAACAACCCATCGCCGAGCTTGAAGCCCAGATCGAAGAACTCAAACGCATCGGCTCTGATAATGAAATCAACATCAGCGACGAAATTTCGAAACTTGAGGACAAAAGCCAGAAACTGACCGAAAGAATTTTCTCATCGCTGTCCGCCTGGCAGGTTTCGCAGTTGTCACGTCACCCGCAACGCCCCTATACCCTGGATTATCTGGAACTGATGTTCGATGAGTTTCATGAACTGCACGGTGATCGGGTATTTGCGGATGATCCCGCCATCGTGGGTGGATTGTGCCGCCTTGACGGCCAGCCGGTGGTGGTAATGGGTCATCAGAAGGGCCGCGATACCAAAGAGAAAATTTATCGCAATTTCGGCATGCCCCGTCCCGAGGGTTACCGCAAGGCCCTGCGACTGATGCGTCTGGCGGAACGGTTCCGGCTTCCCATTCTGTGCTTTATCGACACCCCCGGTGCCTATCCCGGCATTGGTGCCGAGGAGCGCGGTCAGAGTGAGGCCATTGCCCGCAACCTGTTCGGGATGTCACGGCTGCAAACGCCCATTCTCTGCACGGTTATCGGCGAGGGTGGTTCCGGCGGTGCCCTGGCCATCGGGGTCGGTGACCGCCTGCTGATGCTGCAATACAGCACCTATTCGGTGATTTCTCCCGAAGGCTGTGCCTCCATTCTCTGGAAAAGTGCCGACAAGGCCGAACTGGCCGCCGAAGCCATGGGCATTACTTCTGACCGATTGAAGGAACTGGAACTGATCGACGAAATCGTGCCGGAACCCCTGGGCGGTGCCCACCGGGATCGCCGCCGGATTGCCGAGACCCTCAAACAGACCCTGAAGCGGCATCTGGATGAACTGCTGCATACGCCCCGCGAGGCTCTGCTTGAGCAGCGTTATGCCCGGCTGGCTGGCTACGGCGTCTACGAGGAAGCCGGTTAGACCTGGCCCCGCCCGGCTCCATGCTGCCAACAGCCGACACGCTGCGTCAGCAGCTTGAATGCCATCCCCGTCCCAACCGCTACTGGATCGGCTACAGTGGCGGCCTGGATTCCCGCGTACTGCTGGAACTCTGCGCCCGGATTGCCCGGGACGACGGACGTTGCTCCTTTGCTGCCGTCCACGTCCATCACGGTCTGCAGGCCGTCGCCGATGACTGGGTAACCCACTGCCAGCAGGTCTGTGAACACCATGCCCTGCCCTGCCGGATCATCCGGGTGGATGCCCGGCCACTGCGTGGCCAAAGCCCGGAAGACGCCGCCCGCACCGCCCGTTACCGGGCGTTGCAGTCGGTATTGGCTGAGGGTGACATCCTGCTGACTGCCCAGCACCGCGACGACCAGGCCGAAACCTTGTTGCTGCAATTGTTGCGGGGTGCCGGTCTGGCCGGTCTGGCCGCCATGCCGGACTATGCCCCGTTACCGCCCGGCCACATCCTCCGCCCCCTTCTGGCCCATACCCGGCAGGAACTCGCAGCCTGCGCCGCTGCGCTGCAACTCGACTGGATCGAAGACCCCAGCAACCAGGATCAAACCTATGACCGCAATTTTCTGCGTCAAAGCGTATGGCCTCTGCTGGAAAGCCGCTGGCCGGGTCTTTCCGCCACCCTGACCCGCACCGCCCGCCATTGCGCCGAGGCGCAGGCCATGCTGGATCAACAGGCCGCCGCCTGGCTGGCACCGGCCCTGCGTGGCGGCGATACCCGGCTTGATCTGACCGTCCTGCGTCGTCACCCCTCGAACGAGCAGGCCCTCATCCTGAGAGCCTGGCTCAAACACAACGGGTTACGCATGATTTCAACCCGCTGTCTGGCGCAGTTGCAACAGACGGTGATTGCCGCCGGTGCCGACCGCACCCCGCACCTGGTCTGGCCGGAAGCCGAAATCCGCCGCTATCGCGATACCCTGTACCTGTTAAACCCGCCGCTCCGGCCAGTCAGGCCGGTGTGGCTCGACTGGCCGGGCGATGCAAGCCTGAGTCTGCCGGACGATAACGGTCAGCTTGAGGTGACCCGCACCTGCGGCAGCGGTATCGCCCTCAGGCATTGGCAGGGGGCCGCCATCCGGGTGGGTTATCGCCGGGGCGGTGAATCCATCGGCCTGCCGGGTCGTCATCACCGCCACGCACTCAAGAAATTCCTGCAGGAACAGGGCGTTCCGCCCTGGATGCGTGAACGCCTGCCCCTGATTTATCTCGACAGCCAACTGGCGTCCATTGCCGGTCGCTGGACCCTGGCAGCTCATGCGGCCAGTCCGGACGAGGACTCGGTTCAAATACACTGGAGACAACCATGACCACATCCCTGGCGCGGGACGCAAAAATCTATATCGCCGGTCACCGCGGGCTGGTGGGTTCAGCCCTGTATCGTTATCTGGCCGCACGGGGCCATGCAAACCTGATTACGGTCGATCATGCCGACCTTGACCTGACCCGGCAGGCCGCCGTGACCGATTTTTTCCGGTCCACCCGCCCGGACTATGTTCTGCTGGCCGCTGCCCGGGTAGGCGGTATCCAGGCCAATGACGCATACCCGGCCCGGTTTATTCACGACAATCTGGCCATACAAAACCACGTGATTGATGCTGCCTGCCGAACCGGCGTCAGCAAACTGCTGTTTTTGGGGTCTTCCTGTATTTACCCGCGTCTGGCTCCGCAACCCATCCCGGAGGAGGCTCTGCTGACCGGGCCGCTCGAACCGACCAATCAGTGGTATGCCATTGCCAAAATTGCCGGGATCAAGCTGTGTCAGGCCTACCGGCGGCAATACGGTTTCAACGCCATTGCCCTGATGCCTACCAATCTGTACGGGCCGGAAGACAATTTTGACCTGGAAACAGCCCACGTCCTGCCTGCCCTGATCCGCAAGTTTGATACCGCCCGACGCGAAGGCCGTGACCGGGTGGATGTATGGGGAACCGGTACTGTCCGGCGCGAATTTCTGCACGTGGACGATCTGGCCGCCGCCTGCATGTTTCTGATGCAGCATTACGACAGCGGCGACATCATCAATGTGGGAACCGGCCAGGATATCTCCATCGCCGAACTGGCCGCAAAAATCAGCACGATTAGCGGGTATCAGGGATTGATCCGGTATGACTCAACCCGACCGGATGGCACGCCGCGCAAACAACTGGACGTGACCCGCCTGCACCGGTTGGGCTGGCAGGCCCGCATCCCGCTGGATGAGGGTCTTGCGGAAACCTGGCAGTGGTATCAAGACCACCGGGAGCAGGCCGGGCGGCTATAGAAAGTCGTGGCGGTTATCACCCGCAGACGGGGATGCCGCAAACAGGTGATCGGGGTTGAAGCGGGCCAGCGAGAACTCGTCCAGGTTCAGACCCTGGTAAGTGGTCGTGCCGTGCAGGATGGTATCGGAGAGGAGGTCGCCAAATACCGGAGCGTATTTCAGGGCTTGTCCGCCGCCCAGGCAGTGGTACAGGCCGGGAAGAACCGGATCTGGCCCGAGTATAAAGCGCAAATCCGGGGTGATGTCGAATACCGACACGTAACCACCGGCATACAGGGGGGAGCCGACTCGGGGAAAGCGGTGGGTAACCCGGTTGGCGTAGTCCTGAAGTTGCTGCTGGGGAACCCGGAAGTTGGTCGCATCGTAAATGACATCGGCACCGGCCGGGTTCATGACGCTGCGGCTGAAGTATTCGGCAATCCGCTCAGGGTCGCGTTGCCGGGGCTGGTGCATGTGCAGGATGCTGCCACGCCAGCGGCGGAAATAGGCCCGGTTGACATAGTCAGCAATGATGGGCAGGTTTTCCGGCAGGTCGGACGCACTCACCAGCCAGTTGGCCACATAAACCGGTTCCATGGCAATGGGGACAACCCGTCCCAGCCGAGCCATCAGGGCCGGACTCCAGGCACCGGTGGCATTGACCAGGTGATCACAGTGAAAGACGCCCCGGTTGGTTCTGACCGTATGTACGTCGTCAAATCCCAGTACCTGGGTGTGTTCCCTGACCTCGACACCGTTCAGGCTGACGGCTGTTTGCAGGGCATGCAGTACGTCACCGGCCTCCAGTTGCAATACATCCGGCTCGTAAAAAAACAGATCATCCGGGTCAAGCCGCATGGCATTGGCGGTCAGGCGGGCGGCATCATCGCGGTCGAGCGGGTGGATCGTCACCCCGGCCTGTTGTACGGCCTGCATCCGCTCAAACCAGAGCGCGGCGGGACTGGACGCCCCGCCGATCCACAGGGCTCCCGGTGTTTCATGGGGAATGCTGACGCCCCACAGTTCGGCCAGATTTTTCCAGAATCCGGTAGAGATGCGGGCCAGGCGGGCAGCCGTGGCCGAGGCATTGGCTGAACGGACGATGGCACTGTGGCGCGAACTGACGCCGGCTCCGAGTACGGCCTTTTCAATAAGGGCCACCTTCTGGTGAGGGGGCAGTTTGCGGGCCAGTGAAATGGCGGTTGCCGCCCCCAGGCAACCGCCACCGACGACCAGCGTGTGATAGTGTGGTGTCATGATTATTCATTCCCGTGATTTCCGGATCGGTACCGGCAGGGTTTTCATTTTGTGAGTCCAGCCAAAATCAGCCAGGATGCAGCTTTTGACCATCCCGAGGAAACCCGGTTCATCCCAACCCTCAATGCCAATCTGTTCAGGCTCTACCTCCCTGAGGGTATGGAACAACCTGTCCCAGACTGAAAATACCGCCCCGTAGTTGCTGTCGTGTTCGCTTCTGAGGGTTGAGTGATGAGCCCTGTGCAGACGCGGCACGATGAAAATCAGGGCCAGGTAGCGTTCACCCGGCAGGCGGGTATTCGTGTGATGGAACAGGATGAACAAACTCATGACGGCCTGGGTAACCAGCAGAAATTCTACCGTAATGCCCATCGCCAGGATAAAACCGGTGCGAACCATGACTTCCAGCAACAATTCGCCGAAATGGAATCTGAGACCGGTGGTAACGTTCAGGTTGGGATCGCTGTGATGAACCCGGTGCAACACCCAGAGGACGTCGCAATGGTGCATCAGGTAGTGCCATGCGTACATGGTGAAATCAAGCAATATAAAGCAGAGTATATATTTCAGCGGGCCATTTTCCATCCCGACCAGCAGGCCGTGACCGTTAACGGCATCCGCCAGATAGTAGACCGAACTCAGCGACAGCAGCGAAGCGGTCAGGTCGTTGAAAAAGAAAGTGGACAGGTTGAGTGGATAGGACTTCATCAGCACCCGGGCCTGGCGGGTCAGCACCGGATTGCGGGCCTCAAGATAAATGCAAAGACCAAGAACCGTCAAAAACAGAACACCGAGGGCGTCCAGTATCGACCAGGTGTGCAACCACTCCCTTAGGGCGATCAGGGTGTTCAGGATATGTTCATGAATCGAATTCAGCAGATCATCGTACTTGTACATGGCTGTGGCTCCGAAGATGGAAAGTAAAGACGGCCAATCTGATTGCAGTTGGCAGAATTAGTTCCGCCCTTGTCTTGCTTCTGTATAGCCTGTAACCTATACGTATATTAAACATATTGAGTTCAGTGCTGCCATGACCGCTCCTGTTTCCGTTCCGTCCGCTGTCGATGTCACCCCCTCGCCGGAGGGGTGTTTTACCATTGGTGCCGTTTCCCACATCACGGGTATCCCGGTAGGTACCTTGCGCATCTGGGAGCGACGCTATGGCGGTTCGCTGCCTCATCGGGGCGAAAACAACCGGCGCCAGTACACGCAGGCTGAAGTGACGCGCCTCACCCTGATCCGGCAACTGGTGGAGTTGGGTCATCCGGTTGGTAGCGTGGTTCGTTTGACCGAGGCAGCGTTGCGTGAACGCATTCAGTTTCACGAACAGGAACAACCCGACGCAATACCATCGGCAGTGATTCCGGCACCGCGGGTGATGGTGTTTGGAGAAACACTGGGTTTCGCACCGGAGACCCTTACCGGCTCACTCGACATCGCGGGACTGTATCCGGTATTTGCGGAATTTGAGAAAGCGGCCCTGACCGCAGCACCGGATGTGCTGGTGGCTGAATGGTTGAGTGTGACCGAGGAAAATCTACGCAGCCTGAGTGCCCTGGCCCGGCAGACGGCCGTCCGCCGCTGTGTGCTGGTGTACACCTATGCCAGTCGCGACATTCTGGCTCAGGCAGATCGGCTCGGCATGAGGTTGCTGTCAACGCCGGTTTCAGCCGAGGGGTTGGTCGCTGCCTGTCAGGGGCAACCGCAACCCCGGCCCGCCCGTCACGCGCTGCAAGGTGGGCAGGCAGGCGACATACCGGCCCGGCAGTTCACCAACGAGACCCTGGTTCAGTTGTCGCGCCTGTCTACCAATCTGGTCTGCGAATGCCCGCGCCATCTGTCGGAACTGGTACTGAAACTGAGTGCATTCGAGGCCTACAGCCTGGATTGCGAAAACGCTGATGCCTTGAATGCGGCCAGGCATCAGGTACTCCACCGGATTACCGCCGATGCCCGTGCCCTGATGGAATCGGCCCTGGTCTACCTGCTTCAGGCAGAGTTCGGCACGGCCGCCCCACCGCACGCTGGCACTGGTTCGGCAATGGGGCACACTTTATAATCCCGGCCTTGACGTATTGATTCATCCCCACATGAGGTAAAACAGATGGCGAGCATAGTATTCAGGGTCACCGGCATGAAATGCGGCGGGTGCGAAAACCAGGTGCGGGAAACCCTGATGGCCTGCAATGGGGTCGAGCGGGTCACGCCCAGCCATAAATCGGCCACCGTGGAAGTGGATTACAACCCTGACCTGGCCAGCCCTGAAATGATGGCCCGGGCCATCACCGGCAAGGGCTTTGGCGTTGAACAGCCCACAACCCCGGCCTGACGGCAGGAGCTTGAAGGGCCAATCCCGCGAGCCTGACCGACCCCGGAAAAACTGGCTTTTTTTCAAAACAACCCAAGATAGCAGCAACTCTGGAGGTTGCGGGAACAGGGTGACGCCAGGCGTCACGGGCTATCCCTCCCTGTCCTGAAAGACAGGGTTTCTCGCGCAAATTTCAATGAAAACGCCCGTTCGTATTGCAGTCACCGGTGCGGCCGGGCAGATTAGCTACGCCCTGCTGTTCCGCCTGATTGCCGGCGATTTACTGGGGCCGGATCAACCGGTCATCCTGCACCTGCTGGAAACGCCTGAGGCCCGTGCCGCCCTGGACGGGGTTGCCATGGAACTGGACGATTGTGCCGCCCCGCTTTTGCATGATTATGTACTGACCGATTCAGCCACTACCGCGTTTGATGCCGTTGATCTGGCCTTTCTGGTGGGTGCCCGCCCCCGAATCGCCGGTATGGAACGCAAGGATCTGCTGGAGATCAACGCCGACATCTTCAGGACACAGGGCCGGGCCCTGAATGAGCGGGCCAAACGTAATGCCCGCATCCTGATTGTGGGCAATCCGGCCAACACCAATGCCCTGATTGCCTGGAGTAATGCCCCCGAACTGGGAGCCGACAATTTTTCCGCCATGACCCGGCTTGACCACAACCGGGCCGTTACCCTGCTGGCCCACCGGTGTGAGTCTCCGGTCAGTGCGGTCAAGGGGGTGATTGTCTGGGGTAATCACTCCAACACCCAGTTTCCCGACCTGCATCATGCCAGCGTGGACGGAATACCTGCCCTGGAGCGGGTGGGGTGGGACTGGTACGAACAGCAGTTCATCCAGACCGTACAGGTGCGGGGCACTGCCGTGCTTCAGGTACGCGGCAAATCCAGTGCCGCCTCGGCAGCCCATGCCGCTTTGGGCCACATGCGGGACTGGGTGCTGGGCACACCCGCAGACGACTGGGTGAGCATGGCCCTGCCGGGGGATGGCAGCTATGACGTGGAGCCGGGGCTGGTGTTCTCCTACCCGGTGGTTGTGCGCGATGGCCAACGGCACATTGTCCGCGACCTCTCCATCAACCGGTTCTGTGCCGAAAGAATGAAGCAAACCGAGGCTGAACTGGCCGCCGAACGGGCGGTAGTGCAGCATCTGCTGGGGCGGAGAACCCCATGATTTTCTGGCGCATCAAACCCCTTGATGTCATTTTGTCCCCATCGGAGCAGAAAAGCCTGCACCGTTCCCTGGGAGCCTGGCAACTGACCCTGCTGGGCATCGGTGCCATCATCGGTACCGGTATCTTCGTGCTGACGGCGGAAGCCGCCCAGAAAGCGGGGCCGGGCATGATGCTGTCCTTCGTAATTGCCGGATTCGTCTGTGCGGTGGCTGCCCTCTGTTATGCCGAGTTGTCCTCCATGGTGCCGGTATCGGGTTCAGCCTACACCTATTCCTATGCGGTGCTGGGTGAGCTGATTGCCTGGATGGTCGGGTGGGCCTTGATGCTGGAATATGCCGTGGCGGCCAGTGCCGTGGCGGTGGGATGGTCTGGCTATCTGGTGGGGTTGTTGCGTGGTTCGCTCAACTGGTCTCCCCCGGTGGCCCTGACCGAGGGGCCGTATGTTGGCGGGATCATCAACCTGCCGGCAGTGGCCATTTGTCTGCTGGTTTCGGTATTCCTGCTGGTGGGCACCCGCGAGAGCGCGGTGTTCAATGCCATTCTGGTGGCCGTCAAGATCATCGCCCTGACCGTCTTCGTCGGCTTGGCCCTGCCCCATGCCAGTCTGGATCATTTCTCGCCCTTCATGCCACTGGGGCTGGAGGGAGTGACCGGCGCGGCGGCTTCCATCTTCTTTGCCTACGTCGGCTTTGATGCGGTATCGACTGCTGCCGAGGAGACCCGCAATCCGCAGCGCAACGTGCCCATCGGCCTGATCAGCTCGCTGGCCGTTTGTACCGTGTTCTACCTGCTGGTGGCGGCGGGTGCGATCGGGAGCGTCGGGGCGCAGCCCCTGCTGGATGCAAGCGGGCAGGCCTATGCGCCCGGTTCAGCCGGGCTGGCCGAGCAATGCCGCAACCTGCTGGCGGAAAACAACCGTCCGCTGGTCTGCTCGCGGGATGCCCTGGCCCAGGTGTTGCGGCAAACCGGATTTGAACAGGTTGGCAACCTGCTGGGATTGGCCGCTTTTCTGGCCTTGCCGTCGGTCATCCTGATGATGATGTACGGCCAGACCCGCATCTTTTTCGTCATGGCCCGGGACGGGCTGTTGCCGGAACCGCTGAGTCGCATACACCCCCGCTTCAAAACGCCCCACGTGGTGACCGCCGTGACGGCACTGGGGGTCACCCTCGCCGCCGCCTTTTTGCCGGTCGGCAAACTGGCAGACATCTCCAACTCGGGTACCCTGTTTGCGTTCATGGTGGTGGCTCTGGCCGTGATGATTTTGAGGGTCAGGGACAGCGGCAGGCCGCGTCCCTTCCGAACCCCCTTGATCTGGGTCATTGGCCCCATGGCACTGGTCGGCTGTTTTACCCTGTTCCTGTTTTTACCGCCGGTGGCCAAACTGGTGTTTCCGGTCTGGTCTGCCATCGGGCTTTGCTTTTATTTTCTCTACGGCTACCACCGCAGCCATGTCGCCCGGTCAGAGTCGTCCTGAGCCGGGTACTGTTGACGATGCTCAGAAAAACATGGCCACGGCGGCATCCAGGGTATCCCGCATGTCGGGATCATCGGTCAGCGGGCGCACCAGCGTCATGCGGCATGCCGCCCGCGCTTCCACCCCTTTGGCGATGAGCTGACCGGCATACACCAGCAGCCGGGTGGAAATGCCCTCATCCAGCCCGTGTCCCTTGAGGTTGCGGGCACGCTGGGCAATCTGTACCAGTTTTTCCGCCGTGGCCCGGTCTATGCCGGTCTCATGGGACACGACCTCGGTTTCCACGTCGGTGGCGGGATAATTGAAATCCAGTGCGCCAAACCGCTGTTTGGTGGATTGCTTGAGGTCCTTCAGCAGGTTCTGGTACCCGGGGTTGTAGGAGATGACCAGTTGAAAATCGGGATGAGCGTTCACCAGCTCGCCCTTGCGGTCAAGCGGCAGGGTACGGCGGTGATCGGTCAGGGGGTGGATGACTACGGTGGTATCCTGACGCGCCTCCACCACCTCATCCAGATAACAGATGGCACCGAGCCGGGCCGCCGTGGTCAGCGGGCCATCCTGCCAGCGGGTGCCGTTGGCATCCAGCAAAAACCGCCCGATCAGGTCGGAAGCCGTCATGTCCTCGTTGCAGGCGACGGTGATGAGTGGCCGCCCCAGTCGGTAGGCCATGTATTCGATGAAACGGGTTTTGCCGCACCCGGTGGGGCCTTTGAGCATGACCGGCATGCGGGCGGCATAGGCCGATTCGTATAGTTCGACTTCATCCGCAACCGGACGATAGTAAGGTTCTGCCTGGATCAGATACTGTTCGGCGGCATTCATGATTCAAGACTCCTGAGTTGAAAAGTGCCTATTGTAACGTCAGTTCGGGTTGTTAAGGACAGGGTGAGTGGTGAGTAGCGCGGCCATCCTGGCCGCGTGGTGAGCGAGTGGGGAATGGTGAGGGGTGAGTAGCGCGGCCATCCTGGCCGCGTGGTGAGCGAGTGGGGAGGGGGGAGTGGGGAGTGAACACTGCATACTAACCCTCCACCCCCCCTGCCTACTGCCTACTGCCCCTCTGATTCAACGGCGGCTTGTGCTTTAATATGAACGATTTTTTTTTCACTTCCGGCAATTCCCTTGAAAGACGCTATCATTTACGAATTTCCACTCAACGAACGCATTCGCCTGTTTTTGCGGGTGGAGCAATTGTTCCAGCAGATTCACCATTTTGCCCGGGGTTCTTCAATCCTGGACAGCCGGGCTCTGGCCAGCCATTTACTGGAAATACTGAACTTGCTGGGGCGTAACGATCTTAAATCTGAAGTACTGAAGGAACTGGAACGGCACACGGCTGCACTGACCCGCATGGCCAAAAGGGAAGGTTCTGATTCGGTGCGGATAGGAGAGATACTGAAGCAACTGGAGGCCATGAGTCGTAAAATCTACGCCATTCCGGGCCGGATCGGGGGAGAGTTACTGGAGGATGATCTCATCAAGAGTATTGCCCAGCGCACCAGCATCCCGGGTGGAACCTGCTCGTTTGACCTGCCAGCCTTTCACCGATGGTTGCATCTTGATTATCCCGAGCGGATGAGTGACCTTGATCGCTGGCTGCAGTCCCTCAACGTGATTCACGCCACCATGATTCAGCTGCTGAACTTCATCCGGTCCTGCAGTGATTCGTCCCGGGAGGTTGCCCAGGGCGGTTACTACCAGAAAACCCTGGATCACAACCAGCCCTATCAGCTTCTGAGCGTAACACTGGACGACAGCGTTCCCTGCTATGCCGAAATCAGTGGAGGCAAACACCGTTTCAGCGTGCGTTTTATGGTCATGGAACCCGCAGGCAGGCCGGTTCAGGCGACGGGCGATATCGAGTTTCAGCTTAACTGCGCGATACTCTAATGTCAGTTGGGGTAAGGGGAGTGGTGAGTGGCGCGGCCATCCTGGCCGCGTGGAGCGCGAGTGGCGAATGGCGAATGCCTTCTGCCTTCTGCCTTCTGCCTTCTGCCACTCACCAACAAAGAGGAGATACTGTATGACACCGATACGTCATCCCGCCGTTGCGGGTACCTTTTACCCGGCCGATCCGGTGCAACTGCATCGTAGCGTGCAGGGTTATTTGCAGGCTGCTGCGATTCCGGTGGGTTCATTGCCCAAGGCCATCGTGGCTCCCCATGCCGGCTATGTCTATTCCGGCCCGGTCGCCGCCTCGGTGTACCGGTCGCTGCAAGCCGGTGGACATGCGATACGCCGGGTGATTCTCATCGGGCCGTCGCACCGGGTGGGCTTCCGTGGTATCGCCTTGTGTCAGGCCACAGCCTATGCCAGCCCACTGGGTCAGGTTCCGATCGACCAGTCGGCGTATGCCTCGCTGAAGGATCTGGCCTTTGTCGGTTTTCTGGATGAAGCCCATGCCCATGAACACAGCCTGGAAGTGCAACTGCCCTTTTTGCAGGAAGTGCTGGGATCGTCATTCAGTCTGGTGCCGCTGGTTGCCGGTGAAGCCACTCCGGAGCAGGTCAGTGTGGTTCTGGAGCGACTCTGGCAGGATACGGCGACCCTGCTGGTCATCAGTTCGGATCTGAGCCATTATCACGATTACGCCACGGCACAGGGGATGGATCAGGCAACTTCCCGCGCCATAGAACACCTGCAAATGGATGCCATCGACAACGAATCAGCCTGTGGGCGGGTTCCGCTGCGGGGGTTGTTATTCCTGGCCAAACGCAAGGGCTGGACGGCACAGACCGTAGATTTGAGAAATTCCGGCGATACGGCCGGCGGCAAGGATCGGGTCGTGGGGTATGGTGCGTATGTCTTCCACTAACAGTTCCTGCAGTTTGGCGGTCGGGTTGCAGCGGGTTCTGATTGACCTGGCCCGGTTGTCCATTCACCACGGTCTGGCCAACCGAACCCCGTTTCCGGTCGGAACCGGGGGACTGGCCCCTGAACTGGCGGTGCTGCGGGCCACTTTTGTGACCCTCAACCTGGATGGACACCTGCGCGGGTGCATCGGTACCCTGCAGGCGGTGCGACCACTGGCAGTAGACATCGCCCACAATGCCTTTGCCGCCGCCTTCCAGGATCACCGCTTCACCCCGGTAAGTCCAGCCGAAGCGGAACGGTTGCACCTGCATCTTTCCCTGCTGACCCCGGCCGTACCGCTGCAATTCAGTTCAGAAGCGGACCTGCTGGCCAAAATCGTTCCGTTTGAGGACGGGTTGATTCTGGAAGACGGCGGCAGGCGTGGTACCTTTCTGCCTTCGGTATGGGAATCCCTGCCCAATCCGGAAAAATTTCTGCAACACCTCAAGCTGAAGGCGGGTTTACCGGTCGATTACTGGTCGTCCGGACTGAAGGTCTGGCGTTATCGCACCGAATCCATCCATCACTGACCGCTTGACGCCCCTCTCGCCCGTGTCTATTATTCGCGGCTTTCGGAATTTCCGGGTTGGAGCCACATCAACAATGTATGCAGTAATTCAGACAGGCGGCAAGCAATACAGGGTCAAGGAAGGAGACATCCTCAAAATTGAAACCCTGCCGGTGGAAGAAGGCCAGGAGTTGGCCTTTGACAAGGTTCTCATGGTACAGGCCGATGATCAGATCAAGGTCGGTCGTCCGTTCCTTGAGGGCGGCAAGGTCACTGCCGTGGTCAAGGCACATGGCCGTCATCCCAAGATCAGAATCATCAAGTTCCGTCGACGCAAACATTACATGCGCCGCACCGGACATCGTCAAAACTACATCGAAGTCCAGATCACGGGCATTTCGGCTTGATTTTCATACAGGGTTACAGCAATGGCACACAAGAAAGCGGGCGGCAGTTCACGCAACGGTCGTGACTCCAATGCCCAGAGACTGGGAGTAAAACGTTTCGGCGGACAGTTCGTCCAGGCCGGAAACATCATCGTCAGGCAGCGTGGCACCAAATTCCACGCCGGTACCAATGTGGGCTGTGGCCGGGATTACACCCTGTTTGCTACCGCCGATGGCGTGGTTGAATTCAAGGTCAAGGGCCCATTCAACCGGAAGTACGTCAGCATCGTTCCGGTTCAGACCGCCGTCTGAATTACGGCGTTTTGCACTGCACGGCCCTGCGACGGGCGTCCCGGTCGGGACTGCCTGACACCCCTGAGCCCCGCCTGTACGGGGCTTTTGTTTTGTTCAGGGTCATACCTTCTCCGGGCAGCGATAGCCCCCCAACCGGTTATCCAGGGCCATGAAATTTGTCGATGAAGCCAGAATTACGGTCGAGGCCGGTGATGGCGGCAACGGTTGCGTCAGTTTCAGGCGCGAAAAATACATTCCACTGGGGGGTCCGGATGGCGGTGACGGCGGCGACGGCGGTAACGTCTACCTGGTGGCCACCCACAATCTCAACACCCTGGT
>CAIVXW010000425.1 GCA_903910005.1 uncultured Methylococcaceae bacterium | reverse complement strand
CCTACCCATAACGGAGTGCAAATCCGTAACAGCTACAAGCCCGGGTTTTCCACCGGTCCCGGCGATTACATCCCGATCGCGTTCGGCGCCAATAGCTGCGCCCGTAAGCTGGTCGTGAGGACGGCGGGCGCGGACATCTGCCACCTCAGCCCCTCCCTGGCCGCCTCCAACGAGGAACATGCCGCCAATTACTGGATGGGTGGACCCACCAAAAAATTTGTTGAAGGTCATGGGGTACATGAAAACTTCTGGTTGGGTTATACCCTGGTCGTTCGTGATGTCGGCAAAAACCCCTATCCCGACAGTTGCACCGACAAGGTCAACGGCGACTACGACCTGGTGGTAATGCCCACCGCCGCAGAAATTGATGCCGGTCTGCCATTCCCGGGATTTGCCACCAAACCCTGATTCGTCCCCTCGTCCCCTCACACCGGGGACCAATCAGTACCCGTCGTGGCGGAAGGCAGGTTGCCATTCGCCACGAACGCAACCCTGACGTGATTTGTCGTCAGGAACCGGTTTTGGTAATCTGCCTGTCCCATCAACCTACCCGGTACCTGAATCATGTGGACTCAAGGCTACGTTACAGAAATCGATTACACCCACGGCTATTACCGGGAATTGTCCCCCGGCCTGTTGCGCTTTACCTGTCTGGTCAGGGGCTTGTCGCTGCCTGACCACAAGGACATGAAATACCTGGAATTGGGATTCGGCCAGGGGTTGTCCCTCAACATCCACGCGGCGGCCTGTCCGGGTGAATACTGGGGCACCGACTTCAATCCCACCCAGGTGGCCAATGCCCGCGAGCTTCTGGACGGTAGCGGAGCCTGTGCCCACCTGTTTGATCACTCCTTTGCCGAACTGGCGGCCCGCACCGATCTGCCACAGTTTGACGTGATTGCCCTGCACGGAATATGGAGCTGGGTTTCCCCTGAAAACCAGCAGGTCATTGTGGATATCGTGCGGCGTCATCTGGCAGTGGGCGGGCTGCTCTATCTGAGTTACAACACCCTGCCCGGCTGGGCCTCGGCCATGCCGTTTCGTCATCTGATGCAACTGCACGCTGACCTCGCCGGAGCCGACGCCCAGGGGCTGATCGGCAAAATTGACGCCGCCCTCGAATTCTCCCGCCAGGTGGCCGACAGCGGTGCCCTGTTTTTCCGGGCCAATCCCGGTGTCAGCGAGCGCATGAAAAAGGTGGCGGAGCAGAACCGTCATTATCTGGCTCATGAATACTTCAATGCCGACTGGCAACCCATGTACTTCTCCGAGGTGGCGACCCGGCTGGAGGAGGCTAAACTGACCTACGCCACCACCGCCCATCTGCTCGATCATATTGATTCCATCAACCTGACCGGCGAGGTAGCCCGCCAGCTCAATGACATCAGCCACGCCGTGCTGCGGGAAACCGTGCGCGACTATCACGTCAACCAGCAATTCCGCCGTGACATTTTCACCCGGGGGCAACGCTGGCTGACGACGTCCGAACAAATGAGCCGGTTACGGGAGGTGCGGGTAGTCTTGCTGGTGGATGTGGCTGATGTACCGTTTACGGTCAAGGGTACCCTGGGCGAGGCCCAGTTGCAGGAACCGATCTACCGCCCGATACTCGAGTGGCTGGCGATACACGGCCCCTCCAGCCTGGCCCAACTGGAAACCGGCCTCGAAGGAACCGCCAACCTGGCGGCCCTGATCCAGGCCACACTCATCCTGATGGGCAATGGCCATGTTGGCCTGGCGCAGGAAGACACCGTCATCGAACGGGCGCGGCCAACCTGCGACCGTCTCAATCAGACCCTCTGTGAACGAGCCCGTTACAGTGCGGATGTGGCCTATCTGGCTTCGCCGGTCACCGGAGGAGGCATCGCCCTGTCCCGTTTCGGTCAGTTGTTCCTGCTGGCCCGGCGTCAGGGTTTGTACACCCCCGAGCAATTGGCCGGGTTTGTCTGGAGTATTCTGTCGGGGCAAAATCAACGCATCGTCAAGGATGGCAAACCGATTGAAAGCCCGCAGGACAATCTGGCTGAATTGCTGACCCAGGCCCGGGAGTTCCAGGACAAGCGTTACGGCCTGCTCCGCACGTTGGGCATCGCCCCCTGACGCCGGGAGAACGACGCTCCATGTCGCGATGGCTCCAAACCCTGGTTGAACGCGGTTTGAACCGGTCGGTATCCGCCACCGGACTGGCCGTGTTCCGCATCCTGTTCGGGCTGGTTGTCCTGCATGAAATCCTGTTTCTGCTGGTATTCCGTCACCTGATTTTCGATACCCTGCCTTACCTCGACCGGGCGTCGCCGGTACTGCATTATTTTCTGGTGATCTGGGCCGGGGTGGCTACCTGCCTGACGCTGGGGTATCGAACCCGCTGGATGTCACTGTGGAATTATCTATTCTGGGTGATTTTCGTGGTGTACACCCCGATGTGGCAGGATTTTGATGGCGGATTCGACCAGTTCATGACCGGCAGCAGTTTCCTGCTGATCTTCCTGCCAGCCGGACGCGCCCTGTCGCTCGACAACCTGCGACAGCGTCTGCGCCACGATCCGGTATTCAGGCCGGTTGAAACACCGCCCCCGGTAGTTTCCATCCTGGCCTACCAGTTGCCCATCGCCATTGCCCTGGGTCTGCTGTATTTTGACTCAGGCTTGCACAAACTGTCTTCGGAATTCTGGCGTAACGGGCTGGGAGCCTGGCTGCCGGCCACCATGCCGTATTACATGTCGGCACTGGACATGTCACCGCTGCTGGATACCCGCTGGCTCGAACAAACCATCGGCTACAGCATCATTCTGTTCCAGTGGGTTTTTCTATTCCTGTTCTGGTTCAGACCGTTCCGGGTGCCATTGCTGTTGCTGGGAGCCACCTTCCACGGCGGCATCATTTTGTCACTGAACATTTACCCCTTCGGCTTTGGCATGCTGGTGCATTATGCCCTGCTGGTGCCGTTCGGATTCTGGCGGGCGGTGGCAAACCGCATCCGCTGTCAGCAACCCCTGCTGACGGTGTTTTATGACGAGCAATGCCCGCTGTGTAACCGTACCGCCCTCATCATTGATCATTTTGATGTCCGTCGGGCAGTGGCATTCCGGGGTTTGCAGACCTTCGCGGCGGATTATCCCGCACTGGCCGATACGCCGCCCGATACCTTGCTGAAGGACTTGTACAGTCTGGATACCCGGGGCCGACGTTACCAGGGCGTCCAGACCTATAGCCGCATCCTGGTGGCTCTGGGCTATACCGCCCCGCTTGGCTGGTTGATGCGGCTGCCGGGCTTGAGCCAGCTCGCCGATGCGGTTTACCGCAGAATTGCCGATGGCCGCAGCCGGGTTGGTTGCGACGCCGACTGCCAGTTACCTGCACCGGTTGCAGAGGCTGCCCCGGATGACCGGCCCTTCGCCGCCTGGTATGCCCGCCATGCCGCCACGCCGCAACAACAGGTTCGCCGCATCAGCAAATTTCTGGTACTGATCCTGGTGCTGCAACTGAACAGCACCCTGCACTATGCCCTGTTGTATCGCTGGGCCGATGCCATCCGGCAGGAACCTGCCCTTGCCCTGCTGGATCAGTTCAGCGACGCCCTTATCAACGTGTCGCATACCTTCCTGGGAATTACCCCCCATGCCCTCTACATGCACGATCATTTTGCCGGGTATGAACACCTGGTGGGAATTACCTGGTTTGATGCCGACGGTGTGGAACGCTGGTTACCCTTTATTGACGACACCGGTCGTATCCTCAGCCCTTACTGGGGACGCATCCAGTCAATGTGGGCCAATGTGGCAGTGACCTCAAAAATCAACCGGTATCGTTTTGACAAACTGCTCCGCAAGGTAACCGCCTACCAGGCCCACGAACTGGGCCTGTCCCTGGACGATGCCCGCTTTGGCATCAAGCTGAAACACATTCAGGTGCCGATGCAATGGGAGGCAGGATTACGCCACCGCAACATGGCTGCCCCCTGGCAGGACGTTGGTGTCATGGTCTGGCACCACGGCCAACCCCGCCTCGACCTGGGTGACGTTGATCTGGAAGCACTGACCCTACATTAACCTCAGGCGGTATCTACAGGCAGGGCGATTTCGCAGGCAATAAAAAACCGCCCCAAGTCATTGCGAAAGTGGGGCGGTTTGGGTGGTTATCCGCCATTGCGCTCCCCTCACCCGGAATTGGCATCATAAAAATAACCGCTATACTCCAACGACCACCCCGCCCTTCGGGCACCCCTCCAGAGGAGGGGAATACCCCGCCCAAAATTCCCCTCCTCCGGAGGGGTGGCAGGCGAAGCCTGACGGGGTGGTGCTGTTAACCGACATTCCGCCAGGCCGATGGACAGTGTGCATTGATT
>CAIVXW010000424.1 GCA_903910005.1 uncultured Methylococcaceae bacterium | reverse complement strand
CTTCCCCGACAGCGAAAAAAGTCAGCCGTCCGTAATCCGCTGGGTTTGGCGGCTGTCCCGTCTTAGGTGGGTGGCCCCTTGTAGTACTCGGTATTGGTGTAGAGTTCGGTTTTATAGATGGTGATGCTCTGTACCCCGGTTTCAAGTGCACGGGAGACGCTGTGTGCCCAGGAGGCCTCCGTCTCCTCGGCCATTCCGCTCATCAGATCAATATTGATCGCTGCCCCGGTATCCAGGGCGATGGCGATGGCCTTCAGTGCCTTCTTTTCGTTGTCGAGACGGTGCGATCGGGCGATGATCCCGTCGTCAAACGACTGCACACCCATGCTCATGCGATTCATCGGCAAGGTCTTGAGGATGGCAGCCTTGGATTCAGTGAGGGTGACCGGCTCTGCCTCAATGGTAAATTCGGGGTCATGAGTCAGATTCAGGTTTTTTTGCAGGGTGGCGATGATACGCTCGAATTGTTCACCCTCCAGCAGGGTAGGCGTGCCGCCGCCAAAGTACACCGAGACCACCGGACGTTCGCCCAGTCCATAGTACTGCGAGGCCAGTTCGATCTCGCGACACAGGGAATCAACGTACCGGCTGATGCGATCGGCCTTTTCGGCGGGCTTCAGATTGACTGTTTTGTAATAGCAGTAAGAGCAGCGCTGGATGCAGAACGGCGTATGCACATAGATGTTGAGCGGGCGATCCTCCCTGAGCTTCTGCGAGGCCAGTTGTTTCCAGTGCAGGAAATTGGGGTAATTAGTGACGAAGCCGGTACGTTTTGGATCCCAGAACTGATAATCTTTTCTAGTATTAAGCATGATACTTTAACCACTGTATTAAGTTGAAGCCGAAGCGGTGTCACCGCTCAGTTTGCTGTTGACGAATTCACTGAGTACACGCAGATTCTCGAAGGGTTTTAAATTCAGTTCGTCCCGGGCGAACTCGAAGCCAAAATTTTCTTCGATCAAGGTAATGAACTCCATGATGGCAACTGAGTCCAGCCCAATTCCACCCTCAAACAGGGGCGTATCGGGACTGATTTCGGCTACGCTCAGGTTGACGTCCAGTTGGTCGGCGATGATATGCCTCAGTTGATCGACAATATTCTCGGTTTTTTCGGTATTCATGGGGATTTTTCCAGGCTCAGATGAGTTCTTTTGAATGAAGTAGGAGGGTTTTTCTATCAAGTTTTCCGCTCGGCAGGAGCGGCAGGGAGGAAAGCAAGTGAATGTGATCCGGAATGCTGTGCTTTGGCAAATGCCTGAAACAGGCTGCACGCAGCGCATCCGCAGTCGTAGTCACCCCTTGTTTCGGGATACAGAAGGCGGTCAAACGGCGGCCTCGATGGTCTTCCTCATCGCTGGCAATGACGGCCGCCTGGGATATCTCGGGCAATTTTTCCAGTTCATTTTCGATGTCACCCAGGAAAACCAGATAACCGCCCCGATTGACGCTGGAATTGGCACGTCCCAGGATGACCAGGATGCCGTCATTTCGTTGCCGGGCCCAGTCACCGCTACGATACCACTCACCCTCGGCACACCGGTGCAGCCAGTGACCTGCTTCGTCAAGATAGCCACGATAACCGTAAGGGTGCAGGCAAAGCAGTTCTGCACCGTCCTTGTTGTCGTCCTCAAGGCGCAGCGTCACGCCACGCAGTGGCGGGCCAAGTCCGGCAGCACGCTTGTCCTGACTCTGTTGCGATAGACTGGCGGTAATAGCCCCCATTTCGGTGCTGCCGTACAGACTTATCAGATTGCCAAAGTTATCGTCAAAATCCCGGAACATCTCTTCGCGCATGGCCTGGGTGGAAGTGACCACCCGTCGGTAACTGCTACCGAAGCGCCCCCAGCGCAGCAGCATTCCGCACAGCAAAGGGTTCAAGAAGGCGACGTTGGGCTGAAACCGTCGTTCATTGTCCAGATAGCGCAGAATGTTGCCGTGTTCTTCCACATGGATGGACGCACCGGCAAGCAAGGCAGGCAGAAAACCGGCACCCAGGCCATACATGTGAAAAATCGGCACCGGCAGGGTCACTCGATCCTCCGCTTCCAGACCCAACCGATCCAGGCAGCTATCGGCGTTATGGAACAACCGGGTCTGACCGTGAACCACGATTTTCGTGGTACCGAGGCTACCTGACGTGCGAATGTAGAGATTTCCAATCCCGGGATCACACGCTTCCGGTGGGCCGAGGTAGTCGGCGTGACGGGAGACGCTCAAAAAGTTGCCGGGAGTTTCCAGCCAGTCCGGCGGTGCCTCGGGCGGAGCCCGCAGCACCACAATGCGGTGCGTGCAAAACCGGGCAACCGGTTTCAGGTTGGAGTCAGTCGGCTCCACATTGCCGCTGCCGGGGTTCAACAGGAAGTGGCTGCCCCTTCGCAGCAGAGCCAGCAAGGTCAGCACCCCCGCCGTCGAGTTGATACACTCCAGGGCCGGAACGGCATCCGCTCCTGCGCCCAGGGTATCCAGATAACGGCAAATGTCGTCAAGCCGCCCCGGGAGATCGCCGTAGGCGCAGGTGAAACGACCGTCCGTCATGACGTGTGCCCGGGACTGGTTTACCGCGTTTTGGCTGATAGTTTCTGCAAATGGATTCATCGAAAATTTGTGCGAGAAACCCTAGCCTTAAAGGCAGGGAGGAATGGCCCGTGACGCGAAGCGTCACCTTGTCCCCGCAACCGTCAGGGTTGCTGCCATCCTGGATTGCTTTGAAAAAGCCTGCCCACGGCAGACCTACCGAAAACGGTGACGGTAATCATCACCACACTGAACGGCGCAGCGAATCTTCGACGCAGACCCTGCACGCGCCCGACCGTATCCCTTCCGACTGAAAAATCCTGTCTCCCGAACGCTGATGCGCCTCCACCGTCTCCAGGGTAGCCCAAGGGCAATCGGCACGCACCCGGCCCATCGCCAGACCCGTTTCCGGGTCGAACAGGCATTTGCAACGGACTCTCCGGGGCGCACCCATTCCGGGCACCGATGACTGGAGGAGTCAGGGCGGAGCGGGTCTCGGCCGATCAGCACCCGGGTCGACGTTCATGTGCAGGTGAGCCGGAAACCGTTCGTTGATAAGTACCACCGGCTTGTCTTGCACGATGATGCAGTAAGCGCGACTCAAAAAGTCCTCACCCGTGCAGGCACGGATATCCTCCGGCAGGTTGCACAGGTGTTCCCGGCCGTACCAGAGGATTTCACGGCGGTTCTCTATCCGTCCGTTCAACAGGGCTCGCCCGATGCCGCCCGGTTCGTTTTCCAGAGCCTCCAGCAAACTTTCCGGCAAGCGATCTGTTACCAGCAACGATACCGCATGGGCATAGACCGTGGTACTGTAAGCACCGCGCAACAGTACCTCGCGGGTAATGACTTCGGTCGCGGGTGGGGTATCCAGCCACGGGTTGGTTTCGTTCAGTACCAGGGTTGCCCTGTGCAACAGCAGTACCTGAATGGGCTCCAGTGTATAGGTTTCGAGATACTTGGTAACCGTACCGTCCAGGGTTAGCAGGCACCGTTGGAATGGTGTCAGTTCGCGCAGGTTCAGCGTACCGACGGTCAATCCTGAAGCTTCGCGGCAGTGTAGCAAATTATACAACGGATCAAAAATTCCGTCACCAGCACCAACTCCTGCACTTTCCTGAGAAGAGGGGGGAGGCGCGGCTTTTGTTGCCAACCGGGGGTGGTATAACGAAAATCTATTACCCAGGCTCTGCAGGGGTTTGGAATTCTGAAGGAAGGGAAATACCCGCAGCAACCGGAACAAGCTATTCATTTCACCTTATTTTCAGTTATTTGGCAAGCCAGCACGCTGCGATATATTCATCGTATTTTGTAGGCAATTACCGTTGGGACAATCAATTGAAGGCTTACCTGCTGGAGCTGGCTGCCACAGTCAGCCCCGCACTGTTATCTCCGGTGCCGAGCCAGGCCTGTCGATGAGCCTCCCGGGGTACACCATCCCGGTGACGCCCGCAATACAGATGCCCTGCACCCTCCTTTCGATCGGCATGAGGAATCACCGTAACCTGCCGTCCGCCATGACCAGCACCCGGTCGGCCACGTTAAAATAGCGATCATCATGCGTCACCGCCAGTACGGTACGGCCTTGACGCTTTAGTTCCGGCAGAATCTGCATGTAGAAGTGGTCACGGAATTCAGGATCTTGATCCGCTGCAAATTCATCGACGATCAACAGTGGGCGATTTTCCAGAACTGCTGCGATAAAGGCCAGACGCTTGCGTTGACCGGTGGACAATTCGCGCCGGGTAAATGCGCCATTGGCAAATGATGTTTTGTCGCTGATCTGCATCACCCGCAACCAGTGGTGTACCTGTTCCGGAGCAACATCCTGCAGGCCGTAGAGTCGCTCAAACAGGTAAAAATCGGGAAATACCGCCGAGAATAGCTCACGGAAACCGGAGTAATCCGTTGTTTGGAGGGGACGATCATCCACCAGAAGCGTACCGGCATCGGGGTAGTACAGCCCGGCCAGCAACTTTAACAGGGTGGTTTTGCCACTACCATTGCCACCGACGATGAACAGCAGTTCACCTTTGCGTACGGTCAGGTTCAGGGGGCCGACCGGAAATGAACGCCCTCCATGGTGATCCTGATAACAAAACTCCACGCCGCACAGTGAGAGGGTGGAAAAATTCCGGAGCGGTTCGGCCAGTCGGGTATGGGTCTCGGCGTGGGGCGACAGACGCAGTTTCAATTCCAGTTGATGCAACTCTTCGACAGCAGCGTCGGCACGGGCGATTTCCGGAATCCAGGTCAACCAGGGATCAAGTTCGGAGATGATGTATATGACGATGGCCGTGATCTTGAACACATGCACTGTCAATTCGCTGCTAACGCCAGGAATGACGATTGCCAGCACGATCAGCAACAGATAGAAGGCGGAATATCCCAGGGTGTAACTGCGTGTGACTTCCGCGTTGATGTCGCGTTTGAGTGTGCTGATGTCGCCTGCTGCCCGGCTGTAGGACTCGAACAGGTTGTTGTTTTTGCCGCGATTGAGCTTGATCTCCTTGAGTCCCCCAAGCAAGGCTTGCAGGTGGCGAAAGAAGACTTCTTCACCGCTCTTGCCTTGATCAAATCGAATCAACAGGCGTGGATGAAAGACATAGGCATGAATGACGGCGTAGGTACCGATGAAACCAATCGTTGCCAGCATGGCAGAGGGGGAAATCCAGCCCAGATAAATCAGACTGAGCAACAACACCAGGGAGGAGCGTCCCAGCAATGTCATGGACAATGCCGATTGCGAAACGATATGTGTGTCTTTGGTCAGGGAAGAATAGACCGCAGCACCGCCAATTTGCTCAATGAAGCGAAGATCAGCGTGACGCAGGCGGTTGCCGATGTGCATGCGCAACTTGAGCAGGGTTTCCTCGACCGACAAGGTCATCTGTACCATGGTGTAATGCTGGGTGTAGACCATCAGTACCAACAATACAAGGGCAGCTACGAAATACTGTGGATCGGCCTGATGCAGTGAAATTTGCTCAGTGGCCGAATTGATGGCTATCAGTATGGCACCGCCGCTAAGGCCGGACATGGCCATCATGAAAATCACACGTGAGGCAGGAAAATCCGGTTCGTTGAGCAGCAATTCGATGATTCTTGGCATGACCTAAACCGGTAGGGTGGGAACACGGATAAGAGATTTTACCGTCTGAATACCCCGACATGATACCAAACATAATTAAATTGAGGAATACGATGGAAGGCCATACGGCATCTCGGTGCCTGCTCCGTGAAAAAAATTCTGCGGGAGACTGCCGCAGTGGCGGCCTCAGCCGACGAGCCCGGTGAGGCTACCCGGGAGGCCGCTCGGGACTGCCCTGCGGGCAGGTTGCCGTGAGTGCCCCCGTTCCGATCGACCACCGGGAGTCCGCCGCATGTCAGGGATTTGAGTCAACCGTTATGAACCCGCAGTCCTTGAGGTAACCCACGTATGTTGCCAGCAATTCGGCATCCACCCGTGGACACACTATACCGGCCTCGGCCAGCCGGTTTAAGGTCATTTCTCCGCAGTAAAGCGGTTTGTCCGGGGAAAACAGGTAGATCGGGGAACGCAACAACAGCCGGAGTTGCCGGAAAAAGGACTCCCCGGCTTGCGCTGACGAGCGTCGCCTGACTTCCGAATGCCACGCCTCCTCCGGCAGGGGACGCAGCGGGTAGCCCAGGTCACGAACCATCTCCATCAGTTGATTCCAGGGGACCGGAGTCGGGTTATGCAGGTGAAAAACCTCTCCGGTACGGCGGGATTCGCTGCTCGCCAGATGAACCACGGCCCGACTGATGTAATCCACTGGAGTGATGTCAATCACCGTATCCATCGCCGGGTAGGAACCCAGCTTGAGGCATGCCTTGAGAATGATGCAGAAGATGTCCTGCAAGTTGGTATTCACCCCGCTATGGCTGTGACCAAGAATCCGGCCCGGGCGGTAAATCGTTGTATCCAGTCCGGCCAGACCGGCGTTGCGAACCAGTTGCTCGGCAACCCACTTGCTCTGTTTGTAACCGCCCCTGAGTCCTTCATCGAGTACTGGGACATCCGTCTCTGTCAGGGTTTGCCGGGTGTGCCCGGTGCCAAAAAACAGGGCCAGGGTCGATACATAGTGCAAGGGTTTTTGCCGAACCTCACCGGCAAGGCGCAGGATGGCACGGGTACCCTCGACGTTGACCGGTTTCAGATCCTGGTAGGACAACAGGGCGTTGATCCAGGCCCCGTTATGGCAGATGACATCGATTTCTTCGGCCAATCGGGCATATTGAGCCGCATCCAGGCCCAGTTGCGGTCGTGCCAGATCACCCGGCACGGCGATGATGCGCCCGGCCCGGTCGTCACTCCACAGACCGCAACGATCCAACTGCAGCCGCAACCTGGCCTGAGCCGCCGCAGTATCGGGAGCCCGTACCAGGCAATAGGCCGTCACTCCGGTTTGCCGCAGCCATTCATCGAGCAGGTAGGCTCCAAGAAAGCCGGTAGCCCCGGTCAACAATAACTTGTCAGGCTGCCCACTCACCCTGGGCGAATCGAAGCCCGGGTGGCTGCCTGGTTCGGCGTCGGCCCGAAGACCCGCCATAAAATCTGCATTACTCATAACCCATCTCCCCGCACAGATCGGCGCAAGCTGTTTCCAGTCGCTTCCTTTGCGTGGCATCCAGTTGTTGCCGCCAGCCATGGATATTTCCGGTACGGAAAGTGCGCGACGCCGGATTGTAAATTTCCGGCCCGCACGTCAGCGGTATTTGATCCG
>CAIVXW010000423.1 GCA_903910005.1 uncultured Methylococcaceae bacterium | reverse complement strand
TCTGTCGCTGGATTTCAGGCAGGGAGTCTTGCTGGGACCGACCGTGCTGCTGGATCAGCCAGCGGAGTGGCCCAAACGGGTTATCGTGATGAGTCTCTCTCACGTCGGCAGTCAGCGTGGCCCCGATTTCAGCCGCCTGGCCGATTTGATGGCCCGGCATCCCGACCATGATTTCATCGCCGCTGGCGGGGTGCGGCACGCAGACGACTTGTGGCAGTTACAAGCCATGGGGGTTTACGCTGTACTGATGGCCAGTGCCCTGCACGATGGCCGGGTCAATCGGGCCGTGATTGAGCGGTTGACGGGTTGACGGGGCGGAGCAGTATGTCTAACCTGCCACATTCACCCACAGGTTATTCACAACGCATTGCTCATCGTCCGGCCCCGATCAACCTGCCAATTCGGGTGACGCAGCCTGAAGGATGATCAAGACCCAGGAGACTTACCGTTAATGTGTACAATAAAAATGAGCCCGGCATTCACGATGACCGGATTGCTGCTGTTGGCCGCTTTCAACATAATGGCGGATGCTTCGCTGCCTGATTCAGTGTCGGCTCATATCCAGAGCCTGATCCGGGAAGGCGTGCATCCGCGCCTGCATTGGTCGGCCTTTCCGGATTATCAAAATCAGCTTGACCTGCTATACCGGCAAAATGGCCAGATTCCCTTATGGGTAACGGCTGATCAGCCGACCCCTCAGGCCCGGGAGGTCATCCGCCATCTGGTCAGTGCCGATGAGCGGGGGCTGATCGCCAGTGACTATGATGCCGGGCCATTGTCCGGCTGGAGCAACGAACTGACGGCAGATACCGGCGAACTCGCCAGTTTTGACGTAGCCCTGAGCCTGTCAGTCATGCGCTACAGTTCCAACCTCTACCTCGGTCGAATCAACCCGCGCCGGGTAAATTTCGGACTGAACATTGAAACCAAGCGGGTGGATTTACCCAACCTGGTACAAAAAATCGCCCAGAGCAGTCAACCGGCTGCCATTCTGGATGCCCTTGAACCCGGCTATCCGCTCTATGCCCACCTCAAACAGGCCTTGCAGAAATTCAGGTTGCTGCAGCAGGACATGCCGAACCCGCAACTGGCCCTGCCGGGCAAATTTGCACCCGGCGGCAGCCACAGGGATGTACCGGCACTGCGGCGATTGTTGTATCGGCTGGGTGATTTAGCGGAACTGGACGAAGCCACCGCTGAATCCAGACTATACGACCACCCGTTGGCGGAGGCCGTCAAAAGCCTGCAAAAACGGCAGGGACTGACGGCGGATGGGGTGATCAGCGCATCGACCCTGAGCCAGTTGAATGTACCAACGGCTGACCGCATCGCCCAGATTCAAATGGGCATGGAGCGTTTGCGCTGGTTGCCTGAATACATCCGTGGACCGTACCTGATGGTGAACATCCCTTCATTTCAGTTATTTGGCTCACGCAATGACGCAGGCACGGGGTTGGGGCAACACGACGTACAGATGAACGTGATCGTGGGAGAGGCGGTAGATGGGCGGCATACCCCGGTTTTTCATGCCGACATGACGTCCGTCATGTTCCGGCCCTACTGGAATGTGCCATTCAAAATTTCCGCAAAGGAACTGTTACCACTGGCCCGGCGCAATCCCGGTTATCTGGCCCACAGCAATCTGGAACTGGTGTCCAGTTTCGCCCCGAACGCCCCGGTGTATCAACCGACGGCTGGCAACATTGAGATGCTGGCCACCGGAGCCCTGAAACTGCGGCAGAAACCCGGACCCAGAAACGCCCTGGGCCTGGTGAAATTTACCTTTCCCAACAATAACAATATCTACCTGCACAGCACTCCCAGCAAAGGCCTGTTCCAGCGGGCACGGCGTGATTTCAGCCACGGGTGCATCCGGGTGCAGGATCCGGTACGCCTGGCCGAATTCGTACTGCAAGCCCAGGGAGAATGGTCCAAAGACCGGATAGAAGCCGCCATGAATGGAGGCAATCCCAAAAACGTGACCCTCAAACAAGGAATCGCCGTATACATCCTTTACTCCACCGTGCTGGCCAACGAACAGGGACAGGCCAGCTTTCACCCGGATATCTACGGCCACGATGTCATGCTGCAAACTCTGCTGGCCCGGGGATTTCCGTATCCGGGCTAACCTGAATCCTGCCTGCCTCCAGTACTCGGCACCCTGAATTTGGGTGAATTTTCGTGCCTTTCGTGGCAAAAAAACAGAGCCACCAAAGACACGAAAAGACGGCCACCCACCCAAGACGGGACAAAACAAGTCCGGGAATTCCCGATCAAACCACTGCCTCGCCGCCGTCGTTGCATCGGCTTACCTAACCCCGTAATTCTGGATGACCGGATAGCGTTTTGTTTTA
>CAIVXW010000422.1 GCA_903910005.1 uncultured Methylococcaceae bacterium | reverse complement strand
CGGGTCACGGAAGTCGGTACCCTGCAACTGGAAGCAGTTGCGCGTGACGGGCAGGAACGCTGGAAGGTTGAGTTCAATGTCAGGGCTACCGATCCGGCCTCGCAGTCAGACAGCACGGATGCGATGGTACCGGAGGCACCGTTTGCTGCCGTGAGCATGGAACAACCGGAATATCAATCGGCTGAATCAGCCGATGCCCCTGTGGAACAGGCGGCGGTGCCGCCTTCGGCGGACGAGGTAGATCAGGCCGGTTCCGGCAACACTGGACGCAAGGGCCGTTGGCCCTTTGGGATATAACCCTCATGCCGCCAAGCAAGGCATCCTGTTACCTGGTAGGTATTGACCTGGGCACTACTCATACCGTAGTGGCCTCTGCCCGCCTGGATGATACAACCGCCGACATATCACTGTTTCCTGTCGAGCAATCGATACGACCGGGTGAAGTCAGCCCGCGCCCCTTGTTTCCGTCGGTGCGCTATCAGGCCGCTGCAGGTGAATTAACCGAGGCCGACCGGGTTCTACCCTGGTCACGCCCCGATGATCCGGCTACGGCAGATGCAGCGGTACTGGGCGAGTGGGCCCGTGACCTCGGTGCCAAAACGCCGGGTCGCCTGATTGTCAGTGCCAAAAGCTGGTTGTCACACAACGGCGTCGATCGTACCGCCCCCATTCTGCCCTGGGGAGCCACCGGAGGCGTGCCCCGCATCTCGCCACTCGAAGCCGTCAGCAGCTACCTGCTGCATATTCGAGAGGCCTGGAATCATCAACACCCGTCCGATTCGCTCGAAAACCAGGAAGTCGTCATTACGGTACCGGCTTCGTTCGATGAAGCCGCCCGCACACTGACCCTGGAGGCAGCCCGTCTGGCCGGACTGGCATCGCCCCGTTTGCTGGAAGAACCTCAAGCCGTCTGTTATGACTGGCTCTGGCGTCACCGTGCCGAACTCCGGCAACAACTGGACGGTGTTCGATTGCTGCTGGTCTGCGATGTGGGGGGAGGCACCACCGATCTCACTCTCATTAGGGTTCAGCCTGACTCATCCCCCCCCCAATTGAGCCGCATCGCCGTAGGCGATCATTTGATTCTGGGCGGCGACAACATTGACCTGACCCTGGCACATCAACTGGAACAGCACGGATTCGGAGAGCAGCAGAAACTGTCCACTGCCGAATTTTCCCAACTGGTTGAACAGTGCCGCCGGGCCAAGGAACGCCTGCTGGCCGCAGACGCACCCGAATCGGTTACGGTTACGCTGCTGGGGGCGGGCAGTCAACTCATTGGAGCCAGCCGAACCGGCCTGCTGGGTCGTGCCGAAGTGGCCCGGGTTGCCCTGGACGGCTTTTTTCCGTTGGTGGAGCGACAAGACAAGCCCGATCACCGTCGCAGTGGTGTCGTGGAATTCGGCCTGCCCTATGCCCGCGATGCCGCCATCAGCCGACATCTGGCCGAGTTTCTGCTCCGGCATCAGCGGGTCGCACAGGAAGCCGTCGGCAGTGACGCGATCCCGGTACCGGATGCCCTGTTGCTCAATGGAGGGCTGTTTCGCAGTGCGACAGTGGTCGAACGCATGGTCGAACTGCTGGCCCATTGGCGGGACGGCACGCCTCCGCGCCTGCTCACCAATGATCGCCCCGACCAGGCCGTCGCCTACGGGGCGGTTGCGTACGGGCTGGCCTTGCGTGGACAGGCCGTCAACCGCATCGGTGGCGGTTCGGCCCGCAGTTATTTTCTGGTGGTGGAAACCGGAGCCGAGACCGGTCGCCAAGGCATTTGCATCCTTCCGCGTGGCACACCTGAGGCGCAGGAACTCTGTGTGCCGGAGCGTAATTTCCTGCTCAGGGTTGGGCAGCCGGTACGCTTCAATCTGGCCTCCTCCACCGACGACAGTCCATTCGCCATCGGCGATATGGTCAGTCTGGAGGAAGACCGCTTTGTGTTACTGCCTCCTTTAGCCGTTGCGTTCAGTCAGGAAGAAACCCGTCACCCGACCGAATACAGCGTCCGCATCGTGGCGACACTGAGTGAAACGGGTACCCTCGAATTGCAATGTGTATCGGTGGATGATGCAGACCTGCGCTGGAATATCCTGTTTCAGTTGCGGCAGGGACAGGTCAGTCTGCCCGAACATGAGCGGCATGCCCGCATGGATACTGCCCTCGACAGAATCCGCCTGATCTTTGGCCGGAAAACCCGTCAATTCGACCCGCGCCAGGTCAAAACCCTCCGAACTGATCTGGAGAAACTGCTGGGGACGAGGGAGCAATGGGATTCACATGTATCGCGGGAATTGCTGGCCGTTTTGCTGGAAAACAGTGCTAACCGCCGACGTTCGCCGGAACATGAGCGTTTATGGCTCAGTTTGACCGGGTACTGCTTGCGTCCCGGGTATGGTTACCCGCTGGATGACTGGCGGGTTGAGCAGGTGCTGGCCCTGTACGATCAGGCTATCCAGTTCGTCAATGAGCCGCAAAACTGGTCGGAATGGTGGACGTTGTGGCGACGTATCGCGGGCGGATTGCCGGAACCGGCACAATTACGCATCTTTGCGGACATCAGGGATTTCATTGATCCTGATACGGCCAGACGGGGTAACCTGCCGGGGCTGGCCAAAAAACGTAGTCATGAGGATATGTTGCGTCTGGTAGGGGTACTGGAACGCCTGCCGGTCGATGACAAGATCAAACTGGGGAACTGGTTGCTGCAACGGACGGGTAAACTCAATGAATCACTGCAAAACGGGTGGGCACTGGGGCGTATCGGGTCACGGCAGCCTCTGTATGGCAGTCTTCACGCCGTTGTTCCCCCCGCCGTCGCCGGACAGTGGCTGGAAGCCCTGTTGTCGCTGGATCTCAAAAAAAATCCTGAAATGATTGCGTCCATTGCCCTGATCGCCCGCATGACCGGTGACAGGGAACGGGATATCAAACCCGAATTACGTACCCGTGTCATTGAACGGTTACGGGCGGCCCGGGCACCGGAATCCAGTCTGGCCCTGGTTACAAAAATCCGTGAACTGACTGAAGCCGACCGGAAAAGCCTGTTTGGTGATTCCCTCCCGCCAGGACTCAAGCTGGTGTCCTGATTCCCCCATTCCATGTAAGATGTAAGCCATGCAATATCCTGATACCATTGATAGCCATTTATTGAACGTCGGGTGGCAACCGACGAGGAAGTGAGGCCGTGAACGATATGCTCAAGAATATAATCCTGTGGTTGGTCATAGCCGCCGTACTGATGTCGGTATTCAACAACTTTGGTGCCCGCAAAACAGTGGATTCAACCATGTCGTATTCGCAGTTTGTGGCTGCGGTCAATGACGGACAGGTCAAACAGGTGGTCATTGATGGAGTTCAGGTGCGGGGTCTGCTGGGAACAGGGGATCGCTTCACCACCTTCAGTCCGGGTGATCCCCATCTGGTGGATGATTTGCTCAAGAACCATGTCGAGATCAAGGCTGAACCACCGGAAACCCAATCCCTGTTCATGCAGATTTTCATTTCGTGGTTCCCGATGCTGCTGCTGGTCGGGGTGTGGATTTTCTTCATGCGGCAGATGCAGGGAGGCGGCGGCGGACGTGGAGCCATGTCGTTCGGCAAGAGCCGGGCACGCTTGATTGAAGAAGATGAGGTCAAGGTGACCTTCGCCGATGTGGCTGGCGTTGAGGAGGCCAAGGAAGATGTACAGGAAATGGTTGATTTTTTGAAGGATCCAGCCAAATTCCAGAAACTGGGGGGCAAAATTCCCCGGGGAGCCCTGATGATAGGCCCGCCGGGTACCGGTAAAACCTTGTTGGCGAGAGCCATTGCCGGTGAAGCCGGGGTTCCGTTCTTTTCGATTTCCGGTTCGGATTTTGTCGAAATGTTCGTGGGCGTGGGGGCTTCGCGGGTACGCGACATGTTTGAACAAGCCAGGAAAAATGCCCCCTGCATCATCTTCATTGACGAAATTGATGCCGTCGGTCGGCATCGCGGGGCCGGTCTCGGAGGCGGTCATGACGAGCGCGAACAGACCCTCAACCAGTTACTGGTGGAGATGGACGGATTTGAAGGCACCGAGGGCATTATCGTAATTGCTGCCACCAACCGTCCTGATGTACTGGATCCAGCCCTGTTGCGACCGGGCCGGTTTGATCGTCAGGTGGTGGTTGGTTTGCCGGACGTGCGCGGGCGTGAGCAAATTCTGGGAGTACACATCAAGCGGGTTCCGGTGGCTGCCAATGTGGAAATTCAGTACCTGGCCCGTGGAACCCCCGGTTTTTCCGGGGCTGATCTGGCCAATCTGGTGAATGAAGCGGCCCTGTTTGCCGCTCGAAAGGATAAACGCCAGGTTGACATGGATGATTTTGAAAAAGCCAAGGACAAGATATTGATGGGCGCGGAACGGCGATCCATGGTGATGTCGGACGAGGAGAAAAAACTCACGGCCTACCACGAAGCCGGACACGCCATCGTCGGTCGTCTGGTACCGGAACACGATCCGGTTTACAAAGTCAGCATCATGCCGCGTGGCCGGGCACTGGGCATCACCATGTTCCTGCCTGAACGGGATCAATACAGTGCCAGTCGACAAAAACTGGAGAGCCAGATTTCCAGCCTGTTTGGCGGACGCATTGCCGAGGAAATCATTTTTGGTCAGGAAAAGGTTACTACCGGTGCCCAGAATGACATTGAACGGGCCACCGGCATTGCCCGCAACATGGTGACCCGTTGGGGTTTATCTGACCGCCTGGGGCCTTTGGCCTACAGTGAAGAGGAGGGAGAGGTGTTTCTGGGACGCTCAGTGACCCGGCACAAGACCGTATCCGAAGAAACGGCCCATCTTATCGACGAGGAAATTCGTTCCTTCATTGACCGGAATTATGAACGCTCCGAGCAGATTCTTCAGAATAATCTGGACAAACTGCATCTTATGGCAGATGCCCTGATCCGCTACGAAACGATCGACCGCTTTCAGATTGACGACATCATGGAGGGACGCACACCCCGTCCGCCGCAAAGCTGGGAGCAAAACCCGCCGGATGGAAACGGGCCGAGCGAACACAATGCCCGGGCAAGCGGTTCCACCAAGGGCGCGAACCTGCACAAGGCAGCCGGGCAGCACTGACCTGTCCCTTGCAAAACCCCGCCGTTTCTCTGGAGGAATGGTGGGGTTTTTGTTTTGGGGCAAAATACCCTGTCAAATCACCGGGTACTCAAACGCACCGTTCAGAACAGGTGATTGCGGGCATGCGCCAGTATGGCACTGACCGCCGGGTGTTGCAGTTTGCGTCGTATCGTGACGGCGTAAAAGGTTTCCCGAACCGCCTCAATCCGGCCCACGATGCCGACGCCGTATTGCTGGCAGATTTCCGCTTCGACGGCAGCCGGGGCTACGAACAGCCCGGTTCCGCTGCTGCCGAAGGTCTTGAGCAGACCGCTGTCCTCAATTTCAGCCCGTACCTCCGGTTTGATTCCTTCGTCATGAAACCATTGATCCAGTGAGCGGCGGAGGGCGGTGTTGCCGGTTGGCAGCAAAAAGGGAGCACCGTCCAGCGAGCGGGGAAATCCGGCACGGTGGCTGGTCAGCAGAGACGGAGCGGCAAAAACCGTGACGGCACAATCACCCAGCCGGTGATTGCTGGCCTTGCCCTCGCTGGATACGGTCAAAGGGGCATCCGACAGCACCAGGTCGATGCCTTGCCAGGCCATTTCGGCCAGCAGGCGATCGGTCTTGTCCTCATAACACAAAATCTGGGT
>CAIVXW010000421.1 GCA_903910005.1 uncultured Methylococcaceae bacterium | reverse complement strand
GGTAGTTGAAATGAGTTTGCGCTGGTATGTGGTGCATGCCTATTCAAACTATGAAAATCAAGTTAAAAAAACACTTGAAGATCGCGTAAGGCGATCAGGCTTGGAGCAGTATTTCGGCAATATCCTGGTTCCAACAGAGGAAGTTGTCGAGATGCGTTCGGGTCAACAACGTAAAAGTGAAAGAAAATTTTTTCCGGGCTATGTTCTGGTTCAAATGGAGTTAAATGATGAAACATGGCACCTGGTCAAGGAAGTACCCAAAGTGCTTGGTTTTATCGGAGGTACGTCAGATAAACCATTGCCAATTACCGAGCAGGAAGCCGACAGAATATTAAACAAAATTGAGGAAGGAGCCGCGCACCCAAGACCCAAGGTGTTGTATGAGATCGGCGAGGTGGTTAGGGTCGTTGAGGGGCCTTTCAAGGATTTCAACGGGGTTGTCGAGGAAGTCAATTACGAGCGAAGCAGACTGCGCGTGTCTGTGTTGATCTTTGGACGTTCCACTCCGGTCGATCTGGAATTTAGTCAAGTAGAAAAAATGTAACGGATTATCCGGTCAGAATCAAAAAGAAGGGGAAATCAGACCCACGTCTGCTTTCCCCTTCTGGTTTGGCAGGGACAGAATATCTGTCCCTGTATTAAGTCGGCTTCGATTATCCCGGATTTTTGCCGGATATTCAGACCGATGGCGTGAAGAACGAAAGGCAAGGCCATACCATGGTGGATCCGGTCGGGATCCTGCTAAACAGACTGGGGAGCCCTTCGGGCGTTTGAACCCTACAAAGAGGAATCTGCAAGTGGCAAAGAAAATAACAGGTTATATCAAATTACAGGTAAAAGCGGGTGAGGCAAATCCAAGCCCCCCCATAGGCCCTGCACTCGGACAGCGCGGCGTCAATATCATGGAATTCTGTAAGGCATTCAATGCACATACTCAGGGCGTCGAGAAAGGACTGCCATTGCCGGTTGTCATTACGGTATACAGTGACCGTAGTTTCACATTCATAACCAAAACGCCGCCGGCTACCGTATTGATTAAAAAAGCGATCGGCCTGGCCAGAGGCAGCAGTAACCCGAATACCACTAAGGTGGGTACCATACACCGCGAGCAACTGGAAGATATTGCCAAAATGAAAATGCCTGATCTGACCGCAGCGGACATGGATGCTGCCGTGCGTACGATTGCGGGAAGTGCCCGCAGTATGGGTCTTAATGTGGAGGGTGTGTAATGGCAAAATTGAGTAAGCGTGAGCAGGCCATCCGGCAACAAATTCAGCCCGGTAAATTGTATGGGCCTGATGAAGCGTTCGGATTGTTAAAGAGTGTTTCCGCCGTAAAATTTGTTGAGTCTGTCGATGTTGCCGTGATGCTGGGGGTTGATCCCAGGAAATCAGATCAGGCCGTGCGGGGTGCTACTGTGCTACCAAACGGTACGGGTAAGTCTGTCAGGGTAGCCGTATTCGCTCAGGGGGCGGCTGCAGATGCTGCACGGGAAGCCGGTGCTGATATCGTAGGCATGGATGATCTGGCCGCTCAGGTCAAGGCAGGTCAAATGGATTTTGATGTGGTAGTGGCTTCACCGGATGCCATGCGGGTGGTCGGGCAGTTAGGTCAAATACTCGGTCCTCGTGGACTGATGCCGAATCCCAAGGTGGGCACAGTGACACCAGATGTTGCTGGTGCCGTCAGGAATGCCAAAGCCGGTCAGGTACGGTACAGAACCGATAAAAAGGGAATTATCCATTGCACTATCGGCAAGATAAGTTTTGAGAATGCGGCCCTTCAGGAAAATCTTGAGGCATTATTGGCCGATTTACGCAAGGCCAAGCCTGCTACTTCAAAAGGCGTTTACCTCAAGAAAATAACAGTCTCATCGACAATGGGGCCAGGTTTAGCTCTGGATCAGGCCATGTTGGCAGGTTAATAAAGACTTTGGGTTACCGGTCATTCAATCGGTAACCGTCAAAGACCGCAGGTGCTGTATGCTTAATGAGAGGCCTGCGCAGACGGTGGAACGAAACCGGAATCGGTAGAGGAAGCCGTTAAAGGTAACGCTTGGTAACCCAAGTGTTTTATTGGTACCAACCGGTGAAAGCCGGTTTGGGCTTATTCAGGAGAAATTGAGAGTGGCACTGACACTTGATGACAAAGTCGCTGTAGTCGAGGAAGTTGCCGCTGTTGCTGCCAAGGCGCACTCTGCCGTCGCTGCGGAATACCGTGGCATGACGGTGGCGCATCTCACGGAGTTGAGAAAGACAGCCAGGGAATCAGGCGTGTACCTGAAAGTGGTTAAAAATACCTTGGCCCGTCGGGCTGTTCAGGGTACTTCTTTCGAGTGTATGCAGGATGGTTTGGTTGGCCCGTTGATTTTGGCATTTTCGCTGGAAGATCCGGGTTGTGCAGCACGCGTTCTGAGCGATTTCAGCAAACAGACCGATAAGCTTGTAGTCAAACTGGTGGCCATAGGCGGTAAGCAGTATGGCGCACAGGAACTTGACAGATTGGCCAAATTGCCTAACAGGGAGCAGGCATTGGCCATCTTGATGGGTACCATGAAGGCTCCCATAGAGAAGTTCGTACGAACATTGGCAGAACCTCATGCCAAGTTGGCACGCACTATCGCAGCAATTCGGGATCAAAAACAATCGGCTTAATGCCACCCAGGTTCAAAGTGGAGTAATTAGATGTCCCTTTCCAAAGACGAAATTCTTGATGC
>CAIVXW010000420.1 GCA_903910005.1 uncultured Methylococcaceae bacterium | reverse complement strand
TTTGGTAGTTGCGGGTGGTGATTTCGGCCAGGCGGTCGAACTCCATGTGTCTGAGCGTGGCGATATACCGTGCCACGTGATGCACGTAAAAGGGATAGTTGGGTTTGCCGCGCAGCGGGGCAGGGGCCAGGTAGGGCGAATCGGTTTCGATCAGTAAACGATCTTGCGGCATTTTGCTGGCGGCGTCCTGTACGGTGGTGGCATTTTTGAAGGTGACGATGCCGGAAAAGGACACGTAAAATCCCATGTCCATGGCAGCTTTGGCGGTTTCCCAGTCTTCGGTGAAGCAGTGCAACACCCCGCCGACCTGATTCGCGCCCTCTTCCCGCAGTATTCTGAGGGTATCGGCACGGGCCTCACGGGTGTGGATGATGAGCGGTTTGCCGACCGCCCGGGCAGCAGCAATGTGGTTGCGGAAACGGGCCTGCTGCTGGCGGTTGTCGCCCTCGCTCCGGTAATAATCCAGACCGGTTTCGCCGATGGCCACAACCCCGGGTTCACCGGCCAGGGTTATGAGCTGTTCCACCGTGGGTTCAGAGCCTTCGGTTTCGTTGGGATGAACCCCCACCGATACCGACACCTGAGCGTAAGGGGCGACCTGCTCGTACATGGCGCGATAGGACTCCAGATTGATGGAGACGCACAGTTGATGGACGATACCCTGGCGGGCCGTTTCGGCCATCAACTGAGCAAAATCGCCGTTGAAAGGCGTCAGATCCAGTCTGTCGAGATGGCAGTGGGAATCTACCAGCACAAAATCACTCGCTTGCGGGTTGGCAGGGAAAGGCAACTCCGGCTTGCAGCCGTGTCGGCAGACACCGGGCAGCAACGCCGGAGTTCGTCAGGTGCGAACGCAAAACCAATCAGGGACGGCAGGATGAACTGGCGGTTTTGCTGCCCAGTTTCTCGATCAGTTCCTTGTCCTGAAACAGAACCCGGGGTTCAAAGTGGGATGCCGGAAACCGGCTATCCGATTGGGAGCCGGTGGTGGCGATGAGTCCGATGTCCTTGTATATCACCTGGGGCTTGAAATCATAGGCGGGATATTGGGTACTGTCGGTCGCCAGCGCGTTGCCGGACAAAATGGACAGGGTGGCCAGAATCAGGCCGTTGACAACATTTTTCAGCATGTTTTTCTCCTCGTTCGATGTCAGTCAGAATTGAAATGGTAGGCCGCAGACGGTTCGCTCCTGCACGTTGCAGAAGATAACAGAATTTTTCTCCGCAAGGCTACCCCACTCAGTCAATCGTAACAATACCCGGCCGGGTAACGACACCTTCGACGATTCGTCCGGACTGACTGTTTTTGACCCGGATACGCTGGCCCAACTGGCCATCGCTCAGGGCCATGCCCGGCATGCTGATCTCGAAATCAGCGGATTTTGCCCGGATGCTGACAGCCTGCCCCCGCTTGACCGGACTGGGCATGGCCAGGTGATCCGGGGTCAAGAGCAGGCCGCCCGGCAGGGTACGTCGGGCAATCTGTCCCAGAACGGCAGCAGGCTCGGTGAAATGCCCCCCGTGCAGACCCGTGATTTCCCTTTTTTCCAGCAACAGGTTTGACGGCAGGATGGGAGTGCCCTGTTTGACCGGTTCCTTCAGGACTACCACGGTTTGATAGGCACTGACCCTGACGGTGCGATAGACCGTCCAGGGCTTGACACCGGGGCAGCGAACGCCCACGGAAAAGTAGCCACTCCCCCGTTGACCCGATAGAATGAAGCCATCCAGCGGCTGTTCGCACCGGGTCAGACGCAAGCGGTTATCCGACCTTGCCGGTTCAATGCGGTAGTCGGTTCCGTCCTGTTCCAGAGCTTTGGTTACGATGGCTTCAACGACCGCACGGATGGACTCCGCTGACTGAAATGAATCAGCCGACCGTGCGGGAACACTCAAGACCAGAAGAGCCAGCAATGGCATGTAACCCCTGCATGACCTGTCAAAAAACCGTTTCATATTGATACTGCCCGCAGAAATATCCAGGGTTGTTGATCCCTGTGTTCCTGTGTCACAGCCTGCATGATAGCACCCCAACCACCTGGAGATTAACCATGTCCGGATTACTGCACGAAGTCGATCAAAGAACCAAACTGGCCGGACACAACCGGCTGGAACTGCTGCTGTTCAAGCTGTGGGGCAATCAGCGTTTCGGCATCAATGTCTTCAAGGTTCAGGAGGTGATTCAATGCCCTCCACTCACTCAGTTGCCCAAGGCCCATCCAGTCATTTGCGGGGTCGCCCACCTGCGTGGCAAAACCATTCCGGTGATTGATCTGTCCATGGCCATAGGCGTCCGGCCCGTACCGCGTGATGGCAAGGGATATGTAATCATCACCGAATACAACCGCTCGATTCAGGGGTTTCTGGTCAGTGCCGTCGACAGGATCATCAACATGGGCTGGGAACAGATTCAGCCCCCCCCCAAGGGAGCGGGCAAGGAAAGTTACATGACCGCAGTCACCCAACTGGACAGGGAACTGATTGAGGTTGTGGACGTGGAAAAAGTGATGAAGGAGGTGATTGGCGGCAGCGAGTACGTTTCGGCTGGCATCATTGATCCACACAACGAGGAATTCGGCCAGCACGTCCTCATCGTGGACGATTCCAGCGTGGCACGCAACCAGATCAAACGGGTGCTGGATCAGTTGCATGTTGAATACACCACGGCCAAAGACGGCCAGGAGGCACTTGAGGTACTGGAGGCCTGGGTCAAGGAAGGCAGGGACTTGCCCCGCTTTCTGGCCCTGGTGATTTCTGACCTGGAAATGCCACGGGTGGACGGTTACACCCTGACGGCCCGCATGCGCCAGGTTCCCGCCATGCAGGCGGTTTATGTGTTGCTGCACTCTTCGTTGAGTGGGGTGTTCAACCAGAGCATGGTCGAAAAGGTTGGTGCCAACCAGTTCCTGGCCAAATACGTACCCGATGATCTGGCCCGTCTGGTACAGCAACGGCTCAGGGAGCATCACGCACTGTACGCATCAGCCCCCTGATCTGTCGCAATTCTGCCGTGCAGACCGGATTGTGGCGGAAAACCGTCGTTACCGGGTAGTTCCAGTCGGCAGTTACCCCGACGTCGCCTGCTTTCTTCCATGGCATGATGCGTGCTGAAAACCCCGATAATCACCCCGGGAGACAGCCTCATGACCATCAACTTCAAAAATGCCTTTGATACCCATCCCAAGGCACTCAGTGTCTGGAACAAACGAACCGAGCTTCTGGCCTCCAACCTGGCCAATGTGGATACCCCGCACTACAAAGCCCGCGACCTCGACTTTCGGGCCATACTGACTGGCGCGCAGGCACAAACGATACCGATGCAGGTCACCCAGCCTGGCCACCTGGGCATACGATCACCCGTCGATGAATCAGCCCTCTACCGTAATCCCCACCAGCCCAGTCTGGATGACAACAGCGTGGAATCCGAGCAGGAACACCTGCATTTTGCCGAAAACGCCCTGCAATATCAGGCTTCAATGACCTTCCTCAATGAACGCATCGTAGGACTGCGTTCCGCCATCCGGGGAGACTGACCATGCCGTCATTCCGCATTTTCGACATCGCCGGTTCCGGGATGCTGGCCCAGTCCACCCGTCTCAATCTGGTTGCCAGCAACCTTTCCAACGCCGAAACGGTCAGCAGCAGCCTGGAGCAAACCTACAAGTCACGCCAACCGGTTTTTGCCACCCATTTGCAGACCGCGACCAATGACCTCAATGCCGGTGTAGGGGTGCGGGTGGCCGGTGTGGTGGAAAGCCCGGCTCCGCTACGCATGGAATACATGCCCCATCACCCCAAGGCAGATGAAAATGGCTACATTTTCAAACCCAATGTGGATACCCTGGAAGAAATCACCAACATGATGTCGGCATCCCGCTCCTATCAGGACAATACCCAGGTCATCACCACAGCCAAACAACTGATGCAGCAAACCCTTAAATTGGGACAAGGTTAGAGGTAATACCGTGGCAGTCGATTTCAATACCGTCAAAACCCTGGGTCTGGCTTCGCGCCAGGCTGCCGATTCCGGCAGGAATCAACTGAAACAGGACGATTTCATGAAACTGCTGATCACGCAACTCAAGCATCAGGATCCGTTAAAACCCCAGGGCAGTGCCGAATTTCTGACCCAGATGGCCCAGTTTTCCACGGTAAACGGCATCCAGGAATTGCAGAAATCGGTGACTGATCTGGCTGAATCCACCCGCAAGCAGCAATCCGTCACCGCCAGTAATCTGGTGGGGCGTTCGGCTCTGGTGGTTTCCGACAAGGCACTGTTATCACCGGGCGGGGCGATTCGGGGTGAACTGGTATTGCCTCAGGGCGCGTCTGCGGTGAGTCTGGAGATTACCGACCTCAAGGGTAAAATCGTAAAAACCCTTGAATTGGGTGAGCAGGCCGCCGGATCGGTACCCTTTACCTGGAATGGCCATCAGGAGGATGGCGAAACCCTGGCGCAACCCGGTCTGTACCATATTCGGGCTCTGGGCACGGTGGCAGGACAATCCACTGCCCTCCAAACCCGGGTAGCCAGTACCGTTGACAGTGTATCCCTGCAGGGTAACCAGGGGTTGGGATTGAACCTGGCCGGACTTGGCAGTTACTCCCTGCAGGATATGCACGCAATTCTTTAGAATATCTTTTACGCGAGGAATCCATCATGAGCTTCAGTACTGCAATATCGGGTCTCAATGCTGCCCAGAACCTGTTGTCCGTCACCGGAAATAACGTAGCCAACGCCAATACTACCGGATTCAAGCGTTCCCGTTCGGAGTTTGCCGACGTTTACAATAATTCCATCACTCGGGTAGGCGACACCGTTCCCGGTGCCGGGGTGAAAGTGGCCCGGGTTGCCCAGTTGTTCGATCAGGGCAATCTGGAGTATACGGAAAACAGCCTGGATCTGGCGATCAGTGGCGAAGGTTTTTTCGTAACGGCTGACAGCCCGGAGAACACCAATACCCGGTTTTTCACCCGGGCCGGGAATTTCAGCATCGACAAGGAGGGCTACGTAGTCAATAACCTTGACCATCCGCTTCTGGTATACCCCCCCAATGGTGATGGCACTGATGTCAAGGCCGGCTTCAGTACCGGGCAATACCAGCCAGTCAAACTGAGTACTACCCAGAGCAGCCCCAAGCCAACCACCGAGGTCAATCTCAAGTTCAATCTGAACAGCAAGGATTTAAAAACTGTGGTTCCGGCAGATTTCAAGCCTGCTGATGCCACTACCTATAACTGGTCTACGTCGGCTACGGTGTATGACTCGCTGGGCAATTCCCATACCTCTACCAGCTATTTCATGAAAACCGCTGACGCCTCGACTGATCCAGACACGGGTGCGGTAACGCCCGCCCAGTGGGAGATGAGGGTCTATCTGGATGGTCAACCCATGACGACTACACCGGAAGCCATCACGCCCACCTTCGATGCCAACGGCAACATCGTCAGCCTGGATGGCACAGTACCGGCGGCTGATGCCACCACGCCGCCTGTCCTGTCATTTACGGCCGGTGGCGTACCGATTGCCGGTGCCAATAATCTTCAACTGACATACAACCTGGCCCGATCCACCCAGCAGGCCATGGAATACAGTACCAACGGCCTGGATCAAAATGGTTATCCCATTGGCAATCTGACCGGGGTTAATGTCGATGGAAAGGGCATCATCTATGCTACTTTCAGTAATGGTGATTCTCAGGTCATGGGTAAAGTGGTAGTGGCCCGATTCCAGAATCAGCAAGGGTTGACCAAGGTCGGAAACACTGACTGGACCCAGTCCATGCAGTCAGGCCAGGCCATTTACGGCGAAGCCGGTACCAGCAGTTTTGGTACGATTGCTTCCGGTGCCATCGAAAACTCCAATGTCGATATCGCGTCCCAGTTGATCAACATGATTATTGCCCAGCAGACCTACCAGGCCAACGCCCAGTCAATTACCACCGAAAATACCATTACTCAAGCCATACTCAACATCCGTTAATCCTGAAACAGCGAGGGTAGCGTCATGGATCGCGGGCTTTATATCGCCATGAGCGGTGCCAAACAGATTTTGCAGGCTCAGGCATCCAATGCCAATAACCTGGCCAACAGCAATACACCGGGGTTTCGTGCTGATCTGGAGCAACAGCGTACCATGCCAATGTTTGGCCCCGGCCACCCCAGCCGGGTTTATGCCCTGACTGAACGTCCTGCCCAGGATTTCAAGCCGGGAGCCTTGCAAAATACCGGAAGGCTGCTGGATGTAGCGATTGAGGACAGCGGCTGGATTGCGGTGCAGAGCGGCGACGGTCAGGAAGCCTACACCCGGGCGGGCAATCTGACGGTTACCGCTGAAGGCCAACTGATGACCGATTCCGGCCTGCCGGTGGTGGGAAACGGTGGACCCATTACCCTTCCGCCGTACCAGAAGCTGGAAATTGGTTTGGATGGAACCCTGAGTATTCTGCCGCCGGGGGCCAATGCCACTGAAATGGCGGTAGTGGATCAGATCAAACTGGTCAACCCTGATAACCAGGGGCTGGAAAAACGAACCGACGGCCTGATGTACCTCAAGGAAGGCGGTACCAGTCCGGTCAGCGGTGAGGTTCAGTTGGTATCCGGATTTCTGGAGGGCAGCAACGTCAACAACATCGAGGAAATGGTGCAGATGATTCAGTTGGCCCGCCACTTTGAAAACCAGATCAAGGTCATGAAAAGCCTGGATGACAATAGTCAGGCCAGTTCAGACATTATGCGCATGGGTTGATACCCCAACTTCAAGAGGATACCCGAATGACTACGCCTGCCCTGTGGATCGCCAAAACCGGACTGGATGCCCAACAGACCAAGATGTCGGTTATTTCCAACAATCTGGCCAACGCCAATACCTTTGGTTTCAAAAAGGAGCGTGCCCTGTTTGAGGATCTGCTGTATCAAAACGTCAGACAGGTAGGAGCCCAGTCCACCCAGAATACAACCCTGCCGTCCGGGTTACAGATTGGAACCGGCGTGCGGACGGTTGCAACCGAGAAGATACATGCTCAGGGCAACATTATCCAGACCCAGAATAACCTTGATGTGGCCGTCAGCGGGCGTGGTTTCCTGCAAATACTGATGCCTGCAGGGGATATCGCCTATAGTCGCGATGGCTCCTTCAAACTGGATGCCAACGGCCAGATCGTCACCAACGGTGGTTATACCCTTGAACCCGCCATTACCGTACCCGCCGGGGCGCAGAGTATTACCATTGGCACCGACGGTACGGTGTCGGTACTGGAACCTGGTAACACCGCTCCGACCGTGGTGGGTAACATCCAGTTGGCTGATTTCATTAACCCCACCGGTTTACAACCCATTGGTGAAAACCTGTTCAGGGAATCCGTATCAAGCGGCGCACCGGTGGTCGGTGTACCCGGACAGGACGGGTTGGGTACCCTGCAACAGGGAGCCCTGGAAAGCTCCAATGTAAATGTGGTGGAAGAACTGGTCAACATGATTGAAACCCAGCGAGCCTATGAAATGAATTCCAAGGCCATCGCCACCACCAACGATATGCTTGGCTTTGCCTCCAATACCCTCTGACCGGTCTTAATAGTATGCAACAGATTCCAGTTTTTCTGGCCTTGTTTCTGGTGGCCGGGTGTTCCACCGTACTCAACCCGCCGCCGCGTCACGATCCGGCCTACGCCCCGGCCCGACCGGAAGACATGATACCGCCGCAAAACAACACCGGGGCCATCTACCAGCCGGGTTTTGATTTTCGCCTGTTTGAAGACGGTCGTGCCCGCCGGGTCGGTGATACCCTGACCGTCCGCCTGGTGGAAAACTCCAACGCAACCAAAAATGCCGGTACCAAAGTAGACAAGACGGCCGCGTTATCGGTACAGGCCCCGGTTATCATGGGCGTGGAAACGGCCGCACTGTTTGGTGGCAACAACCCGATGACCAGTCTGGAATCTTCCAGTGCCTTCGATGGCAAGGGCAGCAGTAACCAGAGTAATGCCCTCAGCGGCAACATTACGGTTACGGTGGTTGAAGTCCTGCCCAACGGCAATCTCAAGATACAGGGCGAAAAGCGGCTGGGACTGAATCAGGGCAATGAATACATCAAACTGGCCGGCATCGTGCGCCCGATTGACATTGATACCAACAACAGCGTCGATTCGACCCGCATTGCCGATGCCACCATGGTTTACAACGGTGACGGAGCCATCGCTGACGGTAACCGGATGGGGTGGCTGCAACGCCTGTTCACCAGCGTCCTGTTTCCTTTCTAGCCAATACCCGCGTGGAGCTTGTCCCCATGTTCAATGTACTGCCAGCCTGCCGGTTTCGTCAGCGTGATCATCGCCGGATTAGTGTCGTGATCGCACTGATCGGTGTACTGTCGGGTTTTTCCGCACAGGCCGAGCGTATCAAGGACCTGGCCTCACTGGCCGGGGTACGCAGCAACCAGCTCATCGGCTACGGTCTGGTGGTCGGTCTCAACGGTACCGGTGACAAAAACCAGTTTACCAGCCAGAGCCTGCGTAACATGCTGCAACAGATGGGTGTCACCTTGCCACCCGGCGGCAACCTTCGCTCCAAAAACATCGCGGCCGTGTCGATACACGCCGAACTCCCGGCATTCGCCAAACCGGGTCAGGCCATTGATGTTACGGTCTCTTCGGTGGGCGATGCCAAAAGCCTCAGGGGTGGTAGCCTCCTGATGACCCCGCTCAAGGGGGCCGACGGTCAGATTTATGCCATTGCCCAGGGCAACCTGGTTGTCGGTGGGCTGAGTGCCCAGGGCCAGGACGGTTCCAAGATCACCGTCAACATCCCCAGTGCCGGGCGTATTCCCAATGGGGCAACGGTCGAGCGCATCGTGCCTGGCGGCTATGCCCGGAATGCTCCGCTCATGCTTAATCTGCACGCACCGGATTTCACCACCGCCAATCATCTGGCCGAGGAAATCAACAAGACTTTCGGCACCGGTACCGCTCAGGCTCTGGACGCCGCCAGTATCCAGATTGCCGCCCCGCAGGGCGACCCGGGGCAGCGGGTTTCATTTACGTCGATGATTGAAAATCTGGAAATCAGCCCCGGTGAAGCCCCGGCCCGGATCATCGTCAATTCCAGAACCGGCACGGTAGTCATCAGTAGCCGGGTCAGGGTGCAACCGGCTGCCGTCACCCACGGCAACCTGTCCGTCACCATCAGTGAGCAGGCCAATGTCAGTCAGCCCAATCCCCTGGCCGGTGGCACGACGGCGGTCACCCCGCAATCCAATATCGCCGTCAAGGAGGAAGCCAACCGCATGTTCGTGTTCAAACCCGGAGTGACCCTGGATGAAATCGTACAGGCGGTCAACAAGGTTGGAGCGGCTCCCAGCGATCTGGTGGCCATACTCGAAGCCCTCAAGAGTGCAGGTGCCTTGCGGGCCGAATTGATCGTCATCTGAGCTCACTTGAGTTCACTGTAACCCCTCCCGATAAAATTTCAGTCGCAGGCGTACACCATGTTGAAAAGTTCTGGCATGGCCGGTGTCTACACCGATTTCAACGGTATCGGCAAGCTTAAAAATCAGGCCCGGCACGATTCAAACGCGGCCTTGAGGGAAACCAGCCAACAGTTTGAGTCACTGTTTGTGCAGATGACCCTGAAAAGCATGCGTCAGGCCAGCGAGGCACTCGGTACGGATGAGTTGACCGGCAGCCGCAATGTCACGTTTTTTCGTGACATGCACGACCAGCAACTGGCCCTGGAACTGGGCAAGGGCCGGGGAATTGGGCTTGCGGATCGTTTGGTGGAACAACTGGGAGGGAGCAATACGGGAGGGAGCCTCCATGACACAGGTAAAACGCTCGACAGTTATCGCGGCGGTGCCATACCGGGTCGGCATGTCTCAGCCCTGCCCGGGGATCATGGCAGTTCGATGATGAGCCGGGCGGACACGGTATCGCCTTCCGCAAATCATCCTGCCCGCTTTGAAAACCCGGAAGCATTCGTCAATAATCTTTGGCCTCATGCCCGTGAGGCTGCGGCTGAAATCGGGGTAGATCCCAGGGTGCTTCTGGCTCAGGCCGCGCTCGAAACCGGGTGGGGGCGTGCCATCATGCGATGCGGCAAGGATCAAACCAGCCACAACCTGTTCGGCATCAAGGCTGATCGCAGCTGGAATGGCCAGCGGGTTAACGTAAAAACGCTGGAATACACCGGCGATACCCCCGTACAAACCCGGGCTGCCTTCAGGGCGTATGACAACTACGGTGAGAGTTTCAGGGACTACGTCAACTTCCTCAAATCCAATCCCCGTTACGCCAAAGCCATTGACAACGCTCACAGCCCGCACCGTTTCATGGTTTCGCTGCAACGGGCCGGTTATGCCAGTGATCCGGCCTACGCCCGCAAGGTCATGGCACTGTATCGGCATGAAGCGTTCAGAAAGGTGTCGAACGACACTTAAGGGATCGCTGGTAGCGTCGATCAAGATGTACCTGTGCCGAACCGGAGCGATGCCCGCCACTCACCGACGTTACTCCCATCGTACCCCAATACTGAACAGGTCACTCCCGTTACCCGGCGAGGTAAAATGCGGATTCAAGACGAATTCCGTGTGTCCAATTTTGGAGGCGGACAGGAGTAGTAACAGGTACATTCCGGACTTCGCCCGTGCAAGGCTGGCCCCTTAACACAAACTTCTGATTCCAGGGTATCCCGCATGACCAGAGAGATTTACAACATTGCGAGTTCTGGCCTGTTGCTGGCACAGCGGGGTCTCAATACCACTTCCAGTAATATATCCAGCGCCAATGTTGAGGGCTATAGCAGACAGCGCCTTGAGACATCCGGAATTCCCGAGGTGCTAGGAGGCGCAGAGGCGGCCAATTCCGGAAAAGCCAGCGGTTATATCCAACGCTTCAATGACACGTTTATACAATCCCGGATCAGTTCGGAAACCTCATCGCTTCAATCGGTAGACACGTACCAACGCCTTGCCTCCCGGATCGACAGTTTCATCGCAGATCCGGATACCAACCTGCTGGTTCCCATGACCGACGTATTTACCGCCATGCAGGATATTGTCGCTGACCCTACCGATTCGGCGGCGCGGATCGACATGCTGGATAGAGCCACTGTCATGGCGCAGCGTATCGGAACCCTGAACGATCAGTTGACGACCCTGCAGGATCAATTCGATTCAGAGATGGTCAGCGACGTGAATGAAGTTAATCTGCTGGCCCGCAACATTGCAGAACTCAATTCACATATTGTTGATTTAAACAATAAGCCCAATGCCGACCCGCCCAATGAACTGCTCGACAAGCGTGATGCCTTGCTGCAAAAACTGTCCGAAAAAATCAATGTGAGAACGGTCAGCGATGACGACGGCAACCTGAATGTGTTTGTGGGATACGGCCAGTCACTGGTGTCCGGAGACAGTCATAACAGCCTGGTACTTGAGTCATCCCCCTATGATGGCCGAGACAGTCATCTGATGCTGGTGACACCCGGGCAGCCGGGTGCGACCGAGATTACATCCAGTGTAAGCGGTGGTTCCATTGGCGGGCTGCAAAAATTCAAACGCGAGGTACTGGAACCCTCCATTACCCGGTTTGGCCAACTGGCGGCAGGTTTTGCACTGGCATTCAATGCCCGGCAACGTGAGGGGATAGACCTTAACGGAACTGCGGGGCAGAACATATTTACTGATTATACCAATTCAGCCAATACGGTAGAAAACTGGCGTGCCGATACCGTCCATAATACCGGTACGGCAACACTGGAAGTGACCTTCGATGATGCGCCTGACAATGATTATGGAAAGTTGATTCCAACGGATTATGAGTTACGGTATCAGGGCGGAGAGTATACCCTGACCCGGCTCTCCGATAACAAGGTCTTAAGTACTGCTGATGAAACCCTGAAGCGGGCAGAAGACGGGGTTTTCAGAGTGGACGGGATCAAGATCAAGGTACTGGATGAGACCTCACTGGGAGAGGGGGATGGTTATCGACTCAAACCGTTCAGCCGGGTCGCTGATGAATTTGCCGTTAAAGTCGGGGATCCAGCCAAACTGGCGGCGGCGAGTCAACCGTCCCGTGACTGGAGTGCTGCTGACG
>CAIVXW010000419.1 GCA_903910005.1 uncultured Methylococcaceae bacterium | reverse complement strand
GACATCAGCGTCCTGCACGTCTCATCCCTCAAGACCTTCGTCGTCGGCCTGACTGCGGCCCAAAAAGCCCTCCTCACACGGCTCGGCGACCGCTATGTTGCTTTACATGCCAACTCCGGGTGAGGGATACGAAATGGCGGCTAAAATGTAGTCATGGACAGATTTTATGGCAGACCATACACTTTCCCCGGTAACCCGTACAAGCACTGAATGATGCCGTGCCGGCATCAGGCTACCGCTCCCCTGATCAACAACGGGTCAAAGCCGATGACGGCTGAATAACAGGACTGACCTCAACGTGACCGTAGAGAACAAACACAACAAAAAGCTGGAGCGGCTTGGTTTCAGTTTCGAACGCGGTGGCGTTCATACCGCCCGGACGATGATGCTCGCCGAACTGCGTGCCCTGCTGTCATTTGTGGACGTGGCCGACGCCCCCCGGGCCGTCTATCTGGAAGCTATTCAGACTACCAATTGTCTGGGTAAACGGTCGGGCAAGACCCGGACGCTGACCTTCCGACATCTGGCCGACCTCTACGCGCTGAACCCCGGCTTGTTGGTGTTCCGTGCCTTGCGTTTCTTCTGGCAGCGCGATGTGGATGGGCAGCCGCTGCTGGCAGCACTGTGTGTCTATTCACGCGACCCCATTTTTCGGGCCACAGCACCTTTTATCCTGAACATTCAGGAAGGAACGACCGTCAGCCGCGAGGCGATGGAAGAATTTATTGATGCCCGGGAACCGGGACGCTTCAGCAACGCCACCCTCCAATCCACCGCACGGAACATCAATTCATCGTGGACGCAAGCGGGGCACCTCACTGGTCGCGCCCGCAAACGGCGGGTTCGTGCCGTGGCAACACCCGGTGCGGCATCGTTGGCACTGCTACTGGGCTACGTGAGCGGTCTGCGGGGTGAGTTACTGTTCAAAAGTGATTTCACCCGCCTGCTCGATTGTTCATACCAAAAAACCATTGAATTGGCCGAAGAGGCGTCTCGCCGAGGCTGGATATCACTCAAGCGCGTTGGCCAGGTGGTCGAGGTGCTTTTCCCGAATCTGATTACCGCCCGGGAAATGGAGTGGCTCCGTGAGCAAAATTAAGCGATTGATTCAGTCTTACAGCAAATACGTGGCGGTACCGTGGCGCGATGATGCAGCCGCCGCCCAGCGCGTCATCTTTTGCGTCTACCACGAGTCCGAAGAACTGCGTCTGCGGGCCAAAGTCGACGAGTTTGAAATCGCCACCCGTGCGGCAAACCATGGCTGGGCCTTGTTCGACCTGACCGACTCATTTGCCCACTGGCTGGGATCGCAACGCTACGCCGAAAGCTATTTCCGGAAACCCAACCTGCTGCCCACGTTACTGCCCAAATACCTCAGCCATATCGAAGCCGAGTTCGATATTTTCGTGCAGGACAGGAACATCGGCGAAAATAGTGTCGTAGCACTCCAGGGCGTAGCAACCCTGTTCGGCTTCCTGAAAGTCAGGGAAGTGGTGGACAAACTCGCGCCTAAGGTGAAGGGCCGCCTGCTGGTGTTATTCCCCGGCAGCTACGAAGACAACAATTACCGCTTGCTGGATGGGTACGACGGCTGGAATTACCTTGCCGTGCCCATCACCGCAGACAAAGAATTCTGATCAAGGTGACAACATGCTCAATCGCGACATTTATCAAAAGGACCCGACAACCCGAAAATTGGTCAACGAGGGCGTCGCCAGCGTCAACGACGAAAAAACCGACCTTGCACTGTCTGTTTTGCGTTATGAACTGGAGACCTTCGTCTGCGATGGCCAGTATCAGAAGGGACTGGCACACATCCTTGATGTTTACCTGAAGAACCTCAATCAGGCCGAGCAGCCTGCCGTGTGGGTCAGCGGCTTCTACGGTTCGGGTAAATCGCACCTGGTCAAGATGCTGCGGGCACTATGGGTCGATAGCCAGTTTGACGACGGTGCCACCGCACGCGGTATCGCCAATCTGCCACAAGGCATCAGTGACCCTCTCAGGGAACTCAGCACTCAGGCAAAACACCACGGTGGTCTACATGCGGCGTCGGGGACGCTGGGATCCAGTTCGCGGGATAAATCCGTGCGTATGGCTTTGCTGGGCATCCTGTTCAAATCCGTTGGCTTGCCCGAGCAGTACCCGGTCGCACGCTTTATCATGTGGCTACAGCATGAAGGCATCTACGATGCGGTGCGGGGCCACGTTGAGAAAAGCGGTCTTGACTGGCATCAAGAACTCGACAATTTCTACGTAGCCGAGGGGCTGCACGCGGCCCTGGTCAAGGCCAAGCCCAACCTCTTCACGTCACCCGCATCCTGCGTCGAGACCCTGAACAACCTGTACCCCTACGTGCAGGATGTCTCCAGCAGCGACATGCTCAAGGCCATTCGCCAGGCACTGACCCGTGATGGCAAGTTCCCCCTGACGCTGGTGGTGCTGGACGAAATTCAGCAGTACATCGGTGAAGACAGCCAGCGTTCCATCGACGTCCAAGAAGTGGTCGAAGCCTGCTGCAAGAACATTGGTGCCAAAATGCTGTTCATCGGCACCGGCCAGACCGCCGTCACCGGCACCTCCAACCTCAAGAAATTGGAAGGCCGTTTCACCGTGCGTGTCGAGTTGTCAGATGCCGACGTCGATGCCGTGATCCGTCAGGTCATCCTGGCCAAGAAGCCAGAGGCCAAGGCACCGGTCGAAAAGGTGATGCAGACCAACCTGGGCGAGATCTCGCGTCATCTGGCTGGCACCACCATCGGGCATCGCGGCGACGACATCCCATTCTTTCCCCAGGATTACCCGATCCTGCCGGTACGGCGTCGCTTCTGGGAGAACACCCTGCGCGTGCTGGATCAAACCGGCACCGACAGCCAGCTTCGCAACCAGCTCAGCATGATTCATAAGGTTATTCAAACCAATCTGGAGGATCCGCTTGGATATATGGTACCGGCTGATTATCTATATTTTGATTCAGCAGATAAGCTGTTACAGGCCAGGATATTGCCTCGCAAAGTCCATGAAAAAACGTTTGTCTGGATTAAGGGCTCAGATACCCAACGCCTGATGGCCAGAGCCTGTGGATTGGTATTTTTAATCAATAAACTGTCTGGCAGTCATAACGAAACCGGAATTCGGGCAACCCTTGATTCCATTGCCGACTTATTGGTGGAAGATGTCGCCGAAGGCTCCAGCGCGCTACGCAGTAAACTGCCAGGCTTGCTCGACAAGTGCGAGCTATTGATGAAAGTCGGCGATGAATATCGTATCCAGACGGAAGAAAGCACCGCGTGGAATGACGAGTTCCTGAGCCAACGCGCCAGTTTGGCGAATGAAGCCCATCGTATTGAAGCCGAGCGTGATGACCGGATTCGTAAAAAATTCGGCGAAATCGTTCGCAAGCTAGCGTTATTGCACGGCCAATCCAAAGTCAGTCGCGATATTTTCCCCCTGTTTGACAGCCAACTGCCTCACGATGCCACCCAAAAAATTTATGTGTGGGTGCGTGATGGCTGGAGTCTCGATGAAAACTCGGTGCGCGTCGATTCCCGGCAGGCAGGTAATCAATCACCAACCTTATTCGTCTACCTTCCAAAACGCTCAGCCGATGATTTACGTCATTACCTGATTGAATACAAGGCAGCGACGGCAACCCTGGATAAACGGGGTGTGCCCAATACCCCGGAAGGCACCGAAGCCAGGGCTGCCATGGAAACCACCAAACAAACTGCCGAAGGTAAAATCAGGGAATTGCTGGATGAGGCTTTTTCAGGAGCGCGAGTATTTCAAGGGGGAGGTAATGAAATAGCCGGCAATGATCTGCGAGAGAGGGTGAACGAAGCGGCTACCAATGCTTTGCAACGCTTGTATCCGCAATTCTCCACAGGTGACCATATTGGCTGGCCAAAAGTCTATGAAAAAGCCCAGAAAGGCGCACCAGACGCACTGAAAGCCGTGGGTTTTGAAGATGAAGCCGCCAAAAATCCAGTCTGTAAACTGTTACTAAGTGCTATTGCCGGTGGCAAGAAAGGGGCTGATTTACGCACTCAATTCGAGTCGTCACCCTATGGTTGGTCGCGAGATACGGTAGATGGTGGTTTGCAGGTATTACTGATTGCGGGTTTGATCAGAGCGCAGGACGAACAAGGAAAAACCCTTGACCCAAGAGAGCTGGAACGAAAAAGCATCGGTAAGGTTTTGTTTAAAGTCGAAGCGACGACCATTACCACACCACAGCGCATTCAAATCCGTAAGGTTCTGCAAAAAATGGATTTGAGCGTCAAACAAGGCGAAGAATTGGCCGTGATTCCGTTGTTTTTGCAAAAAATGCAGGAACTGGCAAACCGTTCCGGTGGTGAAGCACCAAAGCCTGAGCGTCCAGATACTCAATTCCTGGATGATATTCGCCTGACTGCCGGTAACGAACAATTACTGGCCATTTATAACCAGCGTGATGAATTACCGTCCCTTATCGATCAGTGGACAGTGAAGGCTCAACACATTGAGCAATGTTGGCCAGCCTGGCAAACCTTGAAACGCCTGGTGCAACAGGCCAAAAGTTTGCCGAATATCGAAACGATGTCGATTCAAATCACAACGATTGAAGAACAACGCCAGCTTCTGCACGAACCCGATGCCATCACACCATTGCTGAGTAATGTGACTCAGTTGTTGCGTGACGAGTTGAACCGTTTGCAGCATGAGTATGAAAGCCGCCATAAGCAAGGT
>CAIVXW010000418.1 GCA_903910005.1 uncultured Methylococcaceae bacterium | reverse complement strand
TACAACAGTTCGGCCATGATTGGTACCCCGGTAGGCACCATGCAGGGCGAATACCTGATGGTGACCGATGAGGGGGAACGGTTTGAAGCCCCCATTCCCCGCTTCGTGCTTTCGATCCCCAGAGTCCTGCACTGAGCCGCCATGACTACCTATGCCATTGGCGACGTGCAGGGCTGCTTTGCCGAACTGATGCGATTACTGGATAAACTGACCTTTGATCCTGCAGTGGATCGGGTATGGTTTACCGGCGATCTGGTCAATCGGGGTCCGCAGTCGCTGGAAACCCTGCGCTTCATACGCGATCTGGGAGAGGCGGCCATCAGCGTGCTGGGTAACCATGATTTGCATTTGCTGGCCGTTGCCCAGGGCGTAGTCCGCAGCAAGGGCCGGGACACCCTCACGGCAGTACTGGAGGCGAGCGACCGGGATGAACTGCTGGACTGGCTAAGAACACGCCCGCTGCTTTACCGGGAGGGGAACTACCTGCTGGTGCATGCCGGCCTGATTCCCCAGTGGACGGCGGAACAGGCGATTGAGCGGGCGGCTGAGGCAGAAGACTGGTTACGCAGCGACCGCTACCCGATGCTGCTGCAAAACCTCTACGGTGATGAACCCGATCAATGGTCGGAGGAACTCTCCGGTTGGCAACGTTTGCGTTTCATCATCCACTGCCTGACCCGCACCCGCTATTGTGACCGCCAGGGGCGGCTTGATTTCCGCTGCAAGGTAGCACCGGGCCGTCAGCCAGCCGGCCTGGTACCCTGGTTTGAACTGGAGGACAGAAAAACCCGCCCGTTACGCATTGTTTTCGGACACTGGTCTACCCTGGGAGCCTGGAGTGGCCACGGAGTGACTTGCCTGGATAGCGGTTGTTTATGGGGCGGAAGCCTGACGGCCCTGAACCTGGATGATGGTTTCAGCCTGACCTCGGTTGATTGCCTGGAACCGGGCAGCCTGGGCGGCGCAGCCCCCCATTCAGAGGGAAAAGGATGACGCCGCCAAACGATTTTTTAAGTCACCACGTGGCAATGCTGTGTCGTTGTCACGAACGCTGGACTGGCCGCAGCCTGATTGAACCGGGCCTGTCGCGGTTGCAGGCGGCCCGTCATGTCTACACCGCCCCGTATGCCCTCCTCTCACACGACACCCGCCCGGATCCGGTGTTTACCTATGCCAATCAGACCGCCCTGACCCTGTTCGAACTGGACTGGCCCACGCTGCTGACCCTACCCTCCCGGTTCTCCGCCGAGCCGATCAATCAGGCGGAACGGCAGCGATTGCTGGATCAGGTCAGCGGCAAGGGCTACATTGACCATTACCGGGGAATCCGTATCAGCCGCACCGGCAAGCGATTCTGGATTGAAAATGCCACCGTGTGGAATCTGCTGGATGACCAGGGCAATCCGGCTGGACAGGCGGCCCTGTTTGATCGCTGGCAGTTCATTTGAACCGGGTCGGAAGCGATGATGGCGGAGCAGCCATTGTCCATTTATCCATAACATTATTCCAATCGGTTCCAGAAACCCGCTGGCACAGATCAAGCCGATGCCATTACACTGCCAGGCTTTGGGCGAGAGAACACCGTTCATGTTGGCAGGTTACATTGTATCGGGATTGTTGGTGGGGTTTCTGGTTGGATTGACCGGCGTGGGCGGCGGCTCACTCATGACACCTCTATTGGTATTTCTGTTTGGTTTTGCGCCCAAAACGGCAGTCGGTACTGATCTGCTGTTTGCCTCCATTACCAAGGGGGTTGGGGTTTTTGTCCACCACGGCAAGCACCGCTCGGTTGAGTGGAAAATTGTGCTGCAACTGGCTCTGGGCAGCATCCCGGCTGCCCTGGCTGTTATTTATCTGCTGGAAAATGTCCTCAAAAAGGATGAATCGGTCACTGCCCTGATCTCCACCACCCTGGGCACCGCCCTGATTTTGACGGGTTTATCCCTGATCGTACGCAATCGCCTGATTGCCATGCGCCAGCGTTCACATGAACCCGCCGTACAACGACGAACCCATACCGAACGTTTTGGCCGCTGGCAGGCACCCATCACGGTCATGACCGGTCTGATATTGGGGGCACTGGTCACGCTGTCTTCGGTGGGAGCCGGGGCACTCGGAACCGTAGCCCTGTTTTTTCTCTATCCCCGTCTGGCGACAGTGCGCGTAGTGGGAACCGACCTGGCTCATGCCATCCCGTTAACGGCGGTGGCCGGTCTCGGACACCTGCACATGGGGAATGTCGACTTTACCCTGCTGGGCAGTTTGCTGATTGGATCATTGCCCGGCATCTACCTGGGGAGTCACCTCAGTGCCCGGATACCGGAAAAAATCCTGCGACCGATACTGGCCACCCTGTTGCTGCTGATTGGCGTCAAATTCGTAC
>CAIVXW010000417.1 GCA_903910005.1 uncultured Methylococcaceae bacterium | reverse complement strand
TTCATGAATAACCCCACCGCCATCACGCAGTTCCTCAAGTCGCTCTGGATTGAGGACGGATTGAGCGAAAATACCCGCAAGGCCTATGGCAGTGACCTGACCCTGTTTGCCGACTGGCTACAGCAAACCGGGCAATGCGATGTGCTGGCGGTTTCCGCCCTGGAAATCAACGCCTACCTGGTCTACCGCTACCACACCAAAACCCGTGAGCGCAGCGTGGCGCGGTTGCTGTCCAGCCTGAGGCGTTTTTATCTTTACTGCCTGCGTGAAGGCTGGATCAGCCGTGATCCCACCCTGACCCTGGAGAGTCCGGCCCTGGGACGCCCCTTGCCGGGAACCCTGTCAGAAGCCGATGTCGAGGCCTTGCTGGAGGCACCCGATCCCTCCAGTCCGCTGGGATGTCGTGACCGGGTGATGCTGGAGGTTCTGTATGCCACCGGGCTGCGGGTGAGTGAACTGGTCACCCTGCGCCTGTCCCAGATCAACCTGCGCCAGGGCGTGGTGCGTGTCACCGGCAAGGGCAACAAGGACAGGCTGGTGCCATTGGGCGAGGAGGCGGAAACCTGGCTGAACCGCTATTACAGCGAAGCCAGACCGCAACTACTCAAGGCGCGTCAGAGTGACGACGTGTTCGTAACCGGGCGCGGCACCGGCATGACCCGACAGGCTTTCTGGTATCTGATCAAACGCTACGCCCTGGTGGCTGGCATACAAAAGCCCCTGTCGCCTCACACCCTGCGTCACGCCTTCGCCACCCATCTCATCAATCACGGGGCGGATCTGCGGGTGGTACAGTTGTTACTGGGCCACAGCGATCTGTCCAGTACCCAGATTTACACCCATATCGCCAATCAGCGACTACGGGAATTACACGCCCGCTGTCACCCGAGAGGATAAGCGTCCAGTCGGGTCAATCATCATTGAAAAGAGGAGCATTGCCATGTATATTCACCCCACAGCCTGTGTTGACCCCGAAGCCAGCCTGGCCGAAGACGTTCGGGTGGGGCCTTACGCCCTTATTGAATCCGGTGTCATCATCGGCCCGGGTTGTCACATTCAGGCCCATGCCGTCATTCATCGCAACGTCCGCATGGGCCCCGGCAACCAGGTTCATCCCCACGCCGTGCTGGGTGGTTTACCGCAGGATCTCGGCTTTGATCCTGCGAGTGAAACCTGGCTCGACATCGGCGAGGGCAATGTCTTCCGCGAGGGGGTGACGGTCAGCCGCGCAACCCGCGTCGGCGACTCAACCCGTATCGGTGCCTTCAATTATCTGATGAACAACAGCCATATTGCCCACGATTGCCAGGTGGGTGACCGCAACATTCTGGCCAGCGGAGCCACCCTGGGCGGCCATGTCGAAGTCGGTGATCGGGTGTTCCTGGGGGGCGGTGTCATGGTGCATCAATTTTGCCGGATCGGTAGCCTGGCCATGTTGCAGGGACTGGCCGGCATCAACAAGGATGCCTTGCCCTACACCCTGATTGGCGGACGACCGGGCAAACATTACCGTCTCAACCTGGTAGGCTTGCGCCGGGCCGGGGTCAGCAGTGACGGTATCCGCATTCTGTCGCAGGCCTACCGACGTCTGCGCGGGCGTGAATCCCTGGCAGGATTGTCCGAATGCCCGGAACTGACCCAACTGCAACACTGGCTGGCGTCACCCTCCAGACGGGGTGGGCTGCTGGGCTTTGTCACGGCGGAACGGGCCGGGTCGGAATAGCCATGCCGCCCGCCGGTTCCGGTTTTAGCCTGATTGAGCTGCTGGTGGGCCTTGCCATTCTGAGTGTATTGACTGTGCTGGCGGTGCCGCAGTACCGCAGCCTGCAGGGGCGGGGAACCCTGCAGGCCAGCCTCTCGGCCCTGTCAGCCGATCTGCTGCTGGCCCGCAATACCGCCATTACCCGCAACCGCCCGGTCGTACTCTGCAAGCGGGTCGGTGTCACCTGCACCAG
>CAIVXW010000416.1 GCA_903910005.1 uncultured Methylococcaceae bacterium | reverse complement strand
TCCATCCCGCAGGACAACGCGATTGTCAAAGGCCTGATCGACGGCGGCAAGGCTGCGGTCGATGCGGTCAATGAGGCCAAGGGCATCAAGCCCACCGCCTGAACACGGGTCTGACTCCCCAATCCCGTATCCGGCCAGACGGAAACCTCCGTCGGATTTCGTCTGGCTTTTGCGTGAGTAGCGTTACGCCTCACCCGACCCAACCTGAAGCCAACTGGTTTTAACGCTTAGTAAACGCTTGAATATAGGCTCCCCCATGTTTGATGATGCAAATTTTGCAAATCGCCCGACCGGCAAAAATTCTCCCGACCACCAGCCCAACCGGCCCGATGTCACCCTCTCGTTCCCCGCAACCGGCATAATCGCCGTTCAAAGCCGTACCCTGTTTGCCGAACCCTCCAACCCGCAGTGCCCGCGCTTCCTGACTCGCGTCTTTTCACTGTCCCAGATTACGGGGGCAACCCTCAACCGTGACGGCAAACCGGTTGCCGAACTTCGGTTTGATTCACTGAAGCACAGCCTCAGGGATACCCTGGCCGCCCTGGCCGAATGCCTCACCGCTCCCGATAAACCCGCCGACACCGCGCCGCCTCCGGCCGGGCAAAGCCTGATCCTCTCGCCCAGTGTGGCCGATCCCGTTACGGCACGGGATCGCCACGGTGTAGCCCAGTACCATCGCTACGGTCATGTCATCACCGGTTTCCAGATCGTCAGGGAGCGGGTGGGCTTCATGAAACTGAAAAACCCGGTGCTGTACCGCAAGGGCCATCTCTGCCAGATTCTGGAACGCGAACTGATGAGCATCCTGGGGGTGGATCGCTACAGCACCAACCCGCTGCGCTCCACGGTGCAGATTGAATACGATCCGCGCCGTCTGACCCGCTACCAGGTCATCGAAATTCTGGATTCTGCCCTGGCGAATGCAGAACACCAGAACGAACTCGACAAACTGGATCTGGACCTGGCCATCAACGTCGGCTCACTGGCCCTGGCCGGTGTCGCCCAGTTTGCCGCCCCGGTACTGATGCCGGCTGCCGCAATCCTGTTTGCCTATACCGCCATTCCCAGTTTCGTCGGAGCCTATGAAGTCGTCACCAAGGAGAAACGTCTGGGCGTAGACGTGCTGGACGCCATCGTTGTACTGGGCTGTCTGGCCACCCTGGAAATTTTCGCCGGTGCGGTCATGTGTATCTGCCTTGCGTTTGGACGGATGCTGGTCAAAAAGACCGAGGACAACTCCAAGAAAATGTTGCTGAGTGCCTTCGGCAAGCAACCCCGGTTCGTCTGGCTGTATCAGGATGGCGTTGAGATTGAGGTTTCGCTTGACAAAATCAAGGCAGGCGACATCGTGGTAGCCCATACCGGTGACATGGTACCGGTTGATGGCCACGTAGTTGACGGCATGGCGATGATTGACCAGCAAGCCCTGACCGGTGAATCAACCCCGGCTGAAAAAGGCGTGGGTGATCGGGTATTTGCCTCCACCATCATGGTGGCCGGCAAAATTTTCATCTCGGTGGAAAAGGCCGGCAGCGAAACCGCCTCGGCCAAGATCAGCCAGATTCTGGACGACACCGCCGGGTACAAACTCACCTCACAAAACAAGGGCGAACGCCTGGCTGACACCATCGTGATTCCCACCCTGGCTCTGAGCGGCGTAGCACTCGCCACCCTGGGCCCCCCCGGAGCCATCGCAGTACTGAACAGTGATCTGGGTACCGGCATCCGCATGGCGGCACCGCTGGCCATGTTGTCGACTCTGGCCCTGTGCGCCCAGAAGGGTATCCTGGTCAAGGACGGTCGCGCCCTCGAACTCATGGGTGAAATCGACACCGTGCTGTTCGACAAGACCGGTACCCTCACCCGTGAACGGCCCGAAGTAGGCCGCATCATTACCGGTAACGGTTACGATGAAGCGGGAATCATGCGTTATGCCGCCACGGCAGAGCAAAAATTCCATCATCCCATCGCCCTCGCCATCCTGCACAAGGCCGAAGAAATGGGAGTCGTACTGGCCAAAACCGAGGAAACCGAATACAAGGTCGGTTACGGCATCAGCGTTGGCATCGACGGTCACACCATCAAGGTGGGCAGCAAACGCTACATGGACATGGAAGGCATCGCACTCACTCCGGAAATTGAAGCCGCCCTCGACGAAGCCCACCTGGAGGGCAACACCATGGTCATGGTGGGGGTCGATGACAAAATTGGCGGGGCCATTGAACTCCAGGCCGCAGTGCGTCCGGAAGTGCGGGATATCGTCGAAGGGCTACGCAAACGCGGCATCAAGCATCTGGCCATCATCTCCGGTGACCATGAAGCTCCCACCCGCAAACTGGCCCAGGATCTGGGTATGGATCGCTACTTCGCCCAGGTACTGCCGGCTGACAAGGCGGACTATGTGGAAAAACTGCAGCAGGAAGGCAAAAAGGTCTGCTTCGTGGGCGATGGCATCAACGATTCCATTGCACTCAAGCAGGCCAATGTGTCGATTTCGCTGCGCGGTGCCACATCCATCGCCACTGATACGGCCCAGATCGTCTTCATGGAACAGGGACTGGGCAAATTGTGCGAACTGCGTGACATGGCCAAGGCAATGGAACGCAACGTCAACAACAGTTGGACGATGATCCTGATCCCCAACCTCGCCTGTATCGCCGGTGTATTCACCCTGGGCTTTGGTGTAGCGGCTTCGGTGGTCACCAACAACATTGCCTCACTGGGCGCACTCGCCAACGGCGTCTGGCCCATGCGCAAGGTTTCCCAACTGGAGGCCGAACGCAGAAAACGCCTTGAACTGGAACTGCACCAT
>CAIVXW010000415.1 GCA_903910005.1 uncultured Methylococcaceae bacterium | reverse complement strand
GGCTGCTCCTACATAGGCAAGGAAAAATGCAAATATTAAGGCTGATATCAATAACTGACCCCTGGTTTTCAGGTTAGCGACAGCATGACCATGCTCGATATTCTGAACCGGCTGGAAAAATTACGCATCATTGATGCCGTGGAAACCTGGGACAAACTCCGCGAACTCCGCAATTCCATCACCCATGAATACCCGGATGATACCGATATACGTATTGCAAACATTCGATTGGCACTTGAGGCTTATCTGGAGTTGAAGGCGATTATCGACAATATCGAGCGAGCCTTGCTTGCCCATCAGTAACCACTCAAGGGGTGACACCGCGATGGCGGTGGTATCCCTGTTGCATTTATCCGTCCAGTTTTTCCACTCATCACGATATAAGCCCCATGTCTGAACCGAATACGCTCCAACCCGGCCTGGCGATGATTCATTCCAATCGTATGGAAGATCTCCGTGAGATGTTCATACACTGGTGCCGGACGTATCCGCTGCCACCGTTTGAGCGGGAGATCATTCTTGCCCAGAGTAACGGCATTGCCCAGTGGCTCAAGCTCGGTCTGGCCGAAGATGAGGGGTTAGGGATTTGTGCCGGGGTGTCGTTTGATTTGCCGGCCCGCTTTCTGTGGCAGCTTTACCGGAGTGTACTGAAGGATTTGCGTATTCCTGAAGCCTCGCCCTTCGACCGGGAACCGCTGACCTGGCGGATTTACCAGCAGCTCCCGCAACTGATTGCCGGACAGCCTGACCGCTACGCGCCGCTGCAACGCTTTATGGCAGACGACTCGCATCAGCAAAAACGCTATCAACTTGCCGAGCAACTGGCCGGACTGTATGACCAGTACCAGGTGCATCGTCCTGACTGGTTGCGAGGCTGGAAAGACGGCAAGGACACGCTGATGCTGTCTGCCCAGGCCGTAAAACCCACCCCCTTGCCGGACGATCAGAACTGGCAGCCGCATCTGTGGCGTGCCTTGTTCGCGGACTTGCCTGAATCGGCCTGGCAATCCAGCCGGGTGTTTCTGAATGAGCGGCTGATTGCCACGCTCGCCGGGACGGAACCGGCCGAATTGACCGCATCCGGCCGGGTTCCAGCGCGTCTGATTGTCTTCGGCATCTCATCCCTGCCCCGGGAGACACTCCGCGCCATCACGATGCTGGGGACCGTCAGTCAGGTGTTGTTCTTCGTACAGAATCCCTGTCAGCATTACTGGGCCGACCTCATTGAGGGCAAGGAATTACTGGCGCATGAAGCCCGTCGCCAGGCTCGAAAGGCGACGTTTCCCGTGAATTTTTCCAGCGAAAATTTACACCTGCACGGTAATCCGCTGCTGGCGGCCTGGGGCAAACAGGGGCGGGACTTCGTGCGCTTGCTGGATGAGTGGGATCAACCCGAAGCCTACCGCGACCGGTTCAAGGTCATCGACCATTATGTGCCCGCACCTGCCGAATCAGCCGGGCTGTTGCAGCAGGTGCAAAACGCCATCCTCAATCTTGACCCGCTGCCGACCACGCCGGAGCAACGCGGCACGATTGCGGCGCAGGATGATTCCATCGTCTTCCATCTGGCCCACAGCCCGCAGCGGGAAGTGGAGATTCTGCACGATCAGTTGCTCGGTCTGTTCGACCAGCCGACGGTCGGCACCCGCCGTTGCGAGCCTAAAGATGTGGTGGTGATGGTGCCGGACATTGACCGCTATGCCCCGCATATCGAAGCGGTCTTCGGCCAACATGCCAGTGGCGACAAACGCCAGATTCCCTACAGCCTGGCGGATCGGCGTGAGCGCGGGCACAACCCGATTCATGTCGCTCTGGAATATCTGCTTGATCTGCCCGAAGCCCGCCTGACCGCGACCGAAGTGCTGAAGCTGCTTGACCTGGCCGCCATCCGTCAGCGTCTGGGGCTGGAGGTTGGCGACCTGCCCTTGCTACGACGCTGGATTCAGGAATCAGGTATTCGCTGGGGGCTGGATGGTGACCATCGCAAGACCCTGTTGAGCGAGGTTGATTTGCCGCAGAACACCTGGCAATTCGGGCTGGATCGCCTGCTGCTGGGTTACAGCACGGGCGATGGTGCGGTGTATGACGAACGGATTGCGCCCTATCCCCACATCCGGGGCATTGAAAGCGAACGGCTGGGACCCTTGTGTCTGCTGCTGGAACAATTGCAACGCTACCGCAAGACTTTGGCTGAACCGGCAGCACCCGAAGTGTGGGGTGAACGTCTGCGGGCACTGCTGGCCGATTTCTTCAGCGTAACCGATGCCAGCGAACGCCAGAGCCTGGAGCGGCTGCATCAGGCACTCGATCAATGGCTGCAACAGTGCGAGGCGGCGGGGCTTATCGAAGCCATTCCGGTGCAGGTATTGCGTGAAGCCTGGCTGGGCAGCATCGACCAGCCGCAACTGACCCAGCGTTTCCTGGCCGGACGGGTCAACTTCTGCACCCTCATGCCCATGCGCTCAATTCCGTTCCGGGTCATTTGTCTGCTCGGCATGAATGACGGCCAGTTTCCGCGCAGTCAGCCGGAGCGCAGTTTCGACCTGATGAGCCGTCCCGGTGCCTATCGCCCCGGCGACCGTGCCCGCCGTGACGATGACCGCTACATGTTCCTTGAGGCCCTGCTGTCGGCGCGGGAGCGGCTTTATATCAGTTGGGTCGGGCGCAGTATCCGTGACGATTCCCAACTTCCGCCCTCCGTGCTGATACAGCAGTTGCGTGACTACCTCGAAGCGGGCTGGATGCTGGAATCGGGCGAGTCTGAACTGCTCACCCACCTGACGATCCCTCATCCCCTGCAACCCTTCAGCCCGGCCTATTTCAGCAGCGGTGATAAAAGACTCTTTTCCTATGCCCGTGAATGGCTGACCGCTACCCCGTCCGCGCCAGCCCCGGAACAGGCACTCGGTGCATGGACACCGCCAGACACCCTGACCCTGAACGCCCTGCAAGCCTTTGTCGACAAGCCGGTACGGTATTTTTTCAACCAGCACCTCGGAGTATTTTTCGAGGACGGTAGCGATATGGCGGAAGACAACGAACGCTTTGCGCTTGATTTTCTGGAGTCGCATCAACTGGGTAGCGAATTCATCCGCATGAAACTGCGTGAACTGAAACCGGACAATTCGCAGCGCAGCGAGTTTGAGGATTTTCTCAGGAAGCAGAGCTTGCAAGGCGAACTGCCGCTGGGCAGTTTTGGCACACTCATGCAGCAAAACTTCCGGCAAAAGGCTGAACAGGTGGTAGAGCAGTTCAAAACCCTGTTGCAGAGCTGGGGTGAACCGCAGGAGCAACCTGTGGCATTAGACGCCATCCCGTGCAAACTGCCCAACGGGGATACCATCGTGCTGCAAGACTGGCTGACGGATGTGCGAATCCACAAGAGCGATACCAGCCATTGCGCCGTGATTACCACCCGGCCCAGTGCGGTGTTGGATAAAGCCGGAAAGATCAAACACCACTACCTGATTCGGCTATGGGTACAGCATGTCGTGGCCCACGCGGCAGGACGAACGCTGACATCGTATCTGGTGGGAGAAGACCGCATCATCGTACTGGAACCGCTGGCAGATACCGCAATGGCCCTGAACTGCCTGCATGATTGGGTAACCGCCTGGTACGTCGGTCAGCAGGAACCCTTGCCGGTAGCACGTAAAACCGCGTTTGCGTGGCTCACGGCAGAGAAGGATAAGGACGATAAGGCCCGTAACGCCTACGAAGAGGGATACCAGTCCGGCGAAGTGGATACTGATGCCTATCTGCAACGGGCCTATCCCACCGCAGACGATTTACTGACGGCCAGGGTTCAGGGACAGGGGTTTGAATACTGGGTTGAGCAGCTTTATCAGCCCCTGCTTCAGGTAGCCAGGGTACTGGAGACCATATAACAACAGATACCCTCTTGCTACCAGCCCCGATTGCCCGTGGCGAATGCCCGGATCAACCGCAATACTGTGCGATGGCACCCGATAACCTGTCTAAGCTAACCATGATAAAGGAACTCCACTTAACTAACTGGAAGAGCTTTGAAAAAGCGACTCTTTATATTGACCCCCTCACCGTTTTGATTGGCAGCAATGCGAGTGGCAAATCAAATTGTCTGGATGCTTTTCTTTTCCTCAACCGTATTAGCCAGGGAATTGCAATTTTTCCCGCCATAGCCGGAGACATACATCTTCCTGCATTACGTGGGGGGGTAGAATGGATTTGCCGTAAACCGGAAAAAAAATTTCAACTGTCCATCACGATAGGGAGTGACAACCAAACAGGGGATTATCACTATGAGTTGACCGTTTTGGTGAACGGCACGAAGGCTGAAGTGTTTGCGGAAAAACTGACCCTGGTAACAGATGATCCCCAGGCGGAACATCCCGTTGAAATACTATTGTTCCAGACCAGACAGGAGGCGTCCAACTCCCCTGAAATACCCACCTACTTTGCAACCGGAAGCCAGGGTTTGGGTAAAAGACATGACCTGAACCGTGCCTATGCCATTCTTGGTCAGGTCGAAACCCTGAATGTAAAAAAAGACATTCTGGAAGGGGCGAAACAGATACTATCCCAATTACAAAAAATTTTCGTCTTCGACCCCATTCCCGGTCACATGCGCAATTACACCCCACTCTCTGAAAAACTGCTGGCGGATGGGTCGAATATCGCGGGAGTGCTGGCTGGCCTGGAGCAAGAGAGAAAAATACACGTCGAAAACACGCTGACTCATTACCTCAAATATCTGCCAGAGCGTGACATCAAACGTGTCTGGACTGAGCCTGTAGGCAAGTTCAAAACCGATGCCATGCTCTACTGCGAGGAAGGCTGGGAAAATCAGCCGACGCATGAGGTGGATGCTCGTGGCATGTCTGATGGTACGCTGCGTTATCTGGCAATTGTCGCCGCCCTGTTGACCCGCGAACCTGGAAGTCTGCTGATAATCGAGGAAGTGGATAACGGGTTACATCCTTCACGGGCGCATTTTTTGGTGGATATGCTCAAGGCACTGGGAAAAGAACGGAACATTGATGTTCTGGTCACTACTCACAATCCTGCCCTGTTGGATGCTGCTGGAATCGGCATGGTGCCATTTATCACGGTTGCTCATCGCGAAGATACCACCGGTTTCAGCAAACTGACCTTGCTGGAGCAAATTGACGCTTTGCCTAAACTGATTGCGAGCGGAACGCTGGGAAGACTCTCCGAGTGGGGATGGCTCGAAGAGGCGTTGAAGCGGGAGGCTACGCCATGAGGCACGTTATTATTTTCGATACCAGCATTCTGTGTGTCTGGTTGGGAATACCGGGAATGGAGGTATGTGGCTCTACTGAAAACCGCTGGGACAAGGAGCGAGTAGCCATGAGAATTGAGGCAGGCTTTCAGGAAAGGGCTCTTTTTGTGTTGCCACTGGCGACCCTCATTGAAACCGGTAACCATATCGCTCAAGCATCCCACAGTCGCAAAGTATTAGCGGATGCTTTAGCGGATTTATTGCGAAAAAGTGCTGACCGAGAAACACCCTGGGCTGCCTTTTCTGAACAATCTGCGCTCTGGCTCCCGGAGAGTCTGAAAAAACTGGCCGATTCCTGGCCACTATTGGCCACCCAACAGATTTCCTTCGGCGATGCCACGATTAAGGATGTAGCCGAACTCTATAGCCGTATGGGCTTCGCCACGGAAATCCTGACCGGCGATCAACAGTTGAAAGCCCATGAACCGGTTGCACCGGTTGCCGTTCCGAGAAGGAGGCGGGGACGATGATAATTGTACGTAGCACTTTGAACCTGCCAGGACTATACTTTTGCCCCCCCCGATTTATTCCCCCAAGGAGCCGTTATGCCCAATCTTGATTTTGACATCGTCAAGGCCATCATTGAATTCGGAGTACAGTTCGCGCCTGAAACAACGGTAGATCCCGGCCAGAATCCGGTTTTACGTGCAGCCGGTACAGCGATGGTTACGAGTTACCTGTCAGAACTGCATCACCTGCAAATTGTAAAAGAACCAACACCGATTTTCGGGACTCAGGGCGGGTTGTGGATAGGCTATCGTCTGACCGACCAGGGACGGGAACTGGCCAAATCAGACAGGGCTCTGTTTAAGGTGCTTGGAAAATTGCTGCAAAATAACCGGTTTGAAGTTTCCAGCGCAGTTGCCAACCTGATTGAAGAAAACCGGAAAAAAATCAGTGAGGCACCCTATGGTGACAGTTTTCTGGTCACCCTCAGGGAAATCAGTATCTGTTTTGAAAATGGCTGCTTCAATGCGGCCATTGCGTTATGCGGAAAAATACTCGAAATCTGTTTGAGAAGAATTTTGATGCAAAATAATCTCGCATTCGACAATTACTCGATGGCAGGTGGTTTGTTGCAGCAGGTTAATCCTTATGTACCACCCAATATAATAGGCAGTAATTTCAACAATAATTCGAATATCATCAATGTTTATCGCAATGCTGCCATCCATGTTCACGAGGATGCCATTCCCGTTCCGTCGCGGGATGAGGCTATACTTGTCATTCATGCCATGCGTGAACTGGTAAATAGCTGTCTTTTACACCTTTAATTAGTAATACTTTAGCGAGGAAGTGAACATGCCGTTCGATTTTGATGTAATAAGGGCGATTGTTGAACACGGGTTTGAGTCACCGCCTGATGAAACCGTTGATCCAAGTACTCACCCAGTTTTACGTGAGGCTGGTACCGCGATGGTTACTGCCTATCTCGAACGACTGGCCTTATATCAGATAATAGCCGACCCTGTTCCGGTATTTGGGCGGCGGGATGGTATGTGGATAGGCTATCGTCTTACCGCAAAAGGCCGAAAACTGGCCCAGGCAGAGCCAGAACTGCGCCGGACTGTTGCTGACATGACAGGAGGGCCGAAATCTGAGGTATCTGAAGCGGTTACCGCTTTGATTGAAGAATGCACCAGCCATAAAAAAATTGCTTCGCTGCCCTATCGTGAAGACTTCCTGGCAAGCCTGAAGGAGATATGGGTCGGGTTTGATAATGAGTGCTTTAATTCGGTGATTTCCTTATGTGGAAAAGTTATGGAGTGCTGCCTGAAAGAGATATTGCTGGAGAAAGAAATTGCTTTTGAACCGACCTGGTCGATTACGGACAATGCGTTGCTGAATCGGGTGGATAATCAACTTCCTGACAGGTACATATCCCCTGCCATGCAAAACGTTAAAAATATAATAAGAAATTATCGTGTCACTGCCATTAATACCAGAAACAACAACATCCAGGCCATCAGTCGTGATCAGGCCATCATGGTGATTTACGCCATGCAGGATTTGGTCAAACGGTATCTCGCCAATTAAATTTACGGTAACTACCGTCTCCGGTTTGACGAGGTTTTTTGCGAGAGAGCTAAGGGTAACTCGGGTTCTTGGTGCGTGCCCATGACCTTGGCCAGCGCGTCGCCGGATTCGTGCGCCAGTGGGCTGAAGTCAGGCATGACGGCTTGAAAACCGGTTTCGGCCACCAACCTAACACAAAACGCTATCTGGCTTGTAGGCCTTGGCAACGGCACTCTCCAGGGTGAGCGTTGGCACCGCGTGTCGTAG
>CAIVXW010000414.1 GCA_903910005.1 uncultured Methylococcaceae bacterium | reverse complement strand
TTCATGACCGCGCAACATGCCCGTAGAGAACGTCCATACCGGTTGCAGGTTCTTTACGTTTTTGCTGTTGATCTGGTCAAGGGCACTGTAGCGCATACCGTAGTAATCGCCGCCCCAGGTAGCAAAGTTCTTGGGGTCTTTGGTGAGTGCTTCAACTTCCGGGTTGGCTGAGGTGACGCAGGGTGTTGTCATCACGGCAGCGACAGATGCTGCATACAGCCACTTTTCAACGGTTTTTTTCATGTTTTTCCTCCTCGTAATCTGGTTCGGCAGGGTACATCTGTCAATGACAAGTACCGTAGAATTTGTACTTTGGGACGGTTTTCGTATGTAACAGCCTTCAGGCCTCCCCGATGCATGTCGGGGCAAATCCTGACCGGCTTGTCAGCCTGTGTAAGTTGAAGTATTTTCAGGGAAAAGTCAACCGTACCGTCCACCCGACAGCAGACATTCAGGCTTCATCTTAATTCCATGTCAAACGCCAATTGTGCAGGGGCAGGGGGAGTAGCCACGGCCAGCGATTTACGGCAAATCGTCAGGACTGGCGGCTTGATGAATTCCGGTGGACTAAGGGACAATGGCGTCAACGTGCTGCCTGTTCTTGCGCTGATTTGTGTCCCGGCCTGCACCGTGGATACAGTTCCGTTCCCCAACCGTACCCGAGTACCCTGCCATGCCTGTTCAGTTGCTGCTTTCATCCGTCCTGTCCTGTCTGCTGTTAATGGGTGCGGCAGGAGCCGACACCGCCCCCCTGCCGGTTCAGGTCATAGCCGAGGGCATTTACGTGCATCAGGGCAGGCACCTGTTGCCGGATGCTGCCAATCACGGTGAGATTGCCAACGTCGGTTTCGTGGTGGGGACGCGTTGTGTGGCGGTCATCGACAGCGGTGGCAGCCCTGGTCAGGGGGACGCTCTCCGGGCGGCGGTGGCGGCTACAACCGACGTTCCGGTCTGCTACGTCATCAATACGCACGTTCATCCCGACCATGTTTATGGCAACATCGCGTTCAAACGACCCGGTGTTGAATTCGTGGGACATTACAAACTGGCTCAGGCCATGGCGGCCCGGGCACCCTTCTATCAGGAAAAGGCCATTCGTGATCTGGGGCTGTCACTGACCCCGGCGCATTTCATATCGCCCGACAGGGTTGTGACGGAGACGCTCAGCCTTGATCTGGGGGGGCGCGTCCTGAAACTCACCGCTCAGCCGACCGCGCATACTGACAATGACCTGACGGTATTCGATGAAAAAAGCCGAACCCTCTGGCTGGCCGATCTGTTGTTCATGGAACACCTGCCGGTGGTAGATGGAAGCCTGAACGGCTGGCTCAGGGTCATGGATTCACTGACACAAATTAAAGCTGAACGGGTGGTTCCCGGCCACGGCCCCGTGGTTGCCGACTGGCCCGGGGCCATGGAACCGCAACGACGTTACCTGCTGCAACTGCGCGATGAACTCAGGACTGCCCTGGCAGAAGGTAAAACCATGGAGCAAGCCCTCGCCGCAACCAGGGCAGGGGATTATGAGCAGTGGGAATTGTTTGATCAGTTCCATCGGCGCAATGTTTCTACCGCATTTGCCGAGCTGGAGTGGGAATAACTGCCTCAGCGCACGAATTCCAGAATCACCGATGCGCCTCCCAGTACGCTGGATTCAATGCGGATCCGGCCCTGATAGGCCTCAACGATGTCAGCCGTCACCGCAAGCCCTATGCCGTGACCGGGCGTCGATTCGTCAATCCTGACGCCGCGCTGCAGTATTTTTTCCACGTGGGCCGGGGCAATGCCGGGTCCGTCATCCTGAATGCTTACGGTCAGCGACAGGGTGTCGGTCTGGGCACCGACGATGACCCGGTTGCGGCACCACTTGAAGGCATTGTCCAGCAGATTGCCAAGAATCTCCATCAGATCTGCTTCGTCACCCCGAAAACGTAATTCAGGATCAACCCGGTTGCTGAAACTGACGTTTTTATCCCGGTATACCTTGCCCAGTGAGTGGCCGATCCGATCAATCAGGGGAGCCATCTGAATCGCCGTGGACGTACTGATGTCAGCGGATGTGGCGGCCCGCTGTAGTTGTCGTTCGACGATTCGGGTCATCCGGATGGATTGTTCCTCAACGGTCGCGCTGAATGACTCCGGGGTGTCGCAGGCTCCCCGCAGAACTGCCAGCGGCGTTTTGAGGCTGTGTGCCAGATCGGCAAGGGCATTGCGGTAGCGGGTTTGCCGGGCACGTTCGTGCGAAAGCAGGGTGTTGATCTTGTCAGTCAACTGATGCACTTCATGCGGATAGGAGCCGACCAGACTGTCCTGGAGGCCTGATTCAATCCCCTCCAGTTCAAGGGTGACCTTGCGGAACGGCTTCAGGGCCCAACTCAGCAGCAGCAATTGCGTGACCAGCAACAACAGGCCAATAACCCCCAGTCCTGCCCACAACCGTTGTCGATACAGCAAAATCTGCTCGTGCAAGGGCGTGAGTTCGGACATGAGATAAAAATTGAGCGAATGGACTCCCTTGCGGGTAACACGTTGATGCCCCAATCCCAACAGGCCGTACGCCTTGCCGTCAGGCATACGCAACTCATGCCATTGCTGCTCACCGGCCTGCAGGGAAAACAGCGGCGGCGGCGGTTTTTTGTGCAGCGAGGGGGATATCCACAAAGCCTGATTGTTTCCGTTGACGCCGATGTAGGCGTAAAGCCCCGAATCCGGCAGCGCGAGTTGCGGTTCAGGCAGATAGGTCGGAAGGGGCATGTTGGGCTGACCGTTGTCGTCAATGGCCGAAACGGTCAGTAGCAGGTAAATCTGCCCCAGCATGCGTTCTTTCAGGGATAGCTTGAGGCTGGCGACAAAGGCATTGTCCAGCACGACGCTGGTCGCAACCAGAAAACTGGCCAACACACCTATTGCGGCGAGACTGAGCCTGAGATAAAGGGAACGGGTCAATCGGTAAGCCGGTAACCACGGCCCCTCAGGGTTTCTATCGGTTGTTGCGTTCCCTCCGGATCCAGTTTGCGTCTGAGGCGTCCT
>CAIVXW010000413.1 GCA_903910005.1 uncultured Methylococcaceae bacterium | reverse complement strand
GGTGGAAATACTGACGTGATATCACCCTGTGAATATCACCCAGGTCGGTCTGGGTTTGATCCAGGTATTCATGCAGCACCGCCGGTGTCAGCCCTTCCCAGCGCAGGCCGGCCATGCGACGCCAGGCCTTGCGGGCCGCCCTGAGGGTTTCAGCCTGATTGGGCAATGTGGCCAGGCTTTCGTCAATTTTGCCAAGGCAGTGACGAACCGAGCGGGGAAAGTGGGTATCCTGCAACAGAAAATTGAGCACCTGCTGTCCATTAACGTGAACACATACATGGCGGCGGTACATCTGGTAGGCACTGAGTGCCTTGAGTACTGCCATCCAGAGGCGTTCCTGCATCGGTTCCAGTGCCATGTCCTGACTGGAAAACAGCACGGCCGAATTGATGTCGACGATGCGGGTGGTCATGTCCGCCCGCTCAATGCTGCGTCCGAGTTCAATGAACTGGTAAGCCAGATCATGGCTCATACACCCCATCAGCAAACCTGTCAGCGACTGGCAGCGGTCAATGACCTGATTGAGTACCTCATAGCGCGAGGCGCGACTCTGAAAGGTACGTGGCGCGTTTTCGCGCATGTACAGATACAGGCTGTTCACCCGTTCCCAAAACTCCTTGGGCAGTATTTCCCGGAAGGTTCGGCTGTTTTCGCGGGCGCAATTGATACTGCTTACCAGGCCACTGGGATTGCGTTCATCCTCAATCAGGAAATACATGATGCTCATTTCGTTGGCCTCCCGGCCAAATTCGTCATACAGTTGGTCAAGTCCTGCTACCTTGAGCAGAATGTCCCAGCCAAATGAAGCCCCCCGGGGCAGGTCAAGCAATACCTGGGTTGTGGTATTGATCAGCCGGGCGGTATTCTCGGCCCGTTCCAGATAACGGGCCATCCAGTAAACATTTTCAGCAACGCGGGATAACATTATTCCTCCGTATCAACAATCCAGGTATCTTTACTGCCTCCCCCCTGAGAGGAGTTGACGACCAGCGATCCGGCCCGCATGGCGACCCGGGTGAGTCCACCCGTGGTGGCGTACAGATGGCTGGATTGCAGGATGAATGGACGCAGATCGAGATGGCGGGGAACCAGTGCATCGCCGTCCAGGGTAGGGGCCGTGGAAATGCTCAGGGTCGGTTGAGCCATATAATTACGCGGGTTGGCCCGGATCAGTTCGGCAAATTTTAGTCGTTCCTCCTGCGTCGCACGCGGGCCTATGATCATGCCGTAGCCGCCGGATTCGTTGGCCGGTTTGACCACCAGTTTGTCCAGATGAGTCAATACATAATCCCGCTCGGATTCATTCATGCAGAGATAACTGGGTACATTCTGCAGGATGGGCTCCTGATCCAGATAGTAGCGAATGATTTTCGGCACGTAGGTATACACCACCTTGTCGTCGGCGACACCGGCCCCGGGCGCATTGGCGATACCCACCTTGCCAGCCCGCCAGGCCCGTATCAAGCCCGGTACTCCCAGGCTTGAATCTGCCCGGAATACTTCGGGGTCGAGAAAATCGTCATCAATCCGCCGGTAAATCACATCGACCCGCCGTGGTCCCGAGATGGTTTTCATGTAAACCTGATCGTCGGCGTCCACCATCAGGTCAGAGCCTTCCACCAGGACTGCCCCCATCTGTTGAGCCAGGTAGCTGTGTTCAAAATAGGCCGAGTTATAAATACCCGGCGTCAGAACCGCCACCACCGGGCGTTCGCCATCACGCGGAGACAGTGCCGCCAGTGCGTCGTGCAACTGGGTGGGATAATCATCGACCGGCAGTATTGAACAGGTCTGGAAAATTTCCGGAAAAATCCGTTTCATGATCTGCCGGTTCTCCAGCATGTAGGAAACGCCCGACGGCACCCGGAGGTTATCCTCCAGCACATAGATCGTGCCGTCCCGGTCACGCACCAAATCGGTGCCACACACATGGGCCCACACCCCGAATCTGGGCGTTATGCCACGGCATTGCTCCCTGAAGTTGCGGGAACCCTCCAGCACCTCACGCGGAAATACGCCATCGCGAATGATGTGCTGGTCGTTGTAAAGATCATTGATGAACAGATTCAGGGCGATGAGTCGTTGTTTCAGCCCTTCCTCAATGCGATCCCACTCCTTTTTGGCCATGACCCTGGGAATGATGTCAAACGGCCAGGCCCGGTCGATATTGCCAGCCTCACTGTAGACGGTAAACGTGATTCCCATGGCCATGATGGTGGCATCCACCGAGCGGCGCCGGGTTTCCAGTTCGCCCGGTTTCAGACCGTTGAGGTACTCGAACAGGGCATGAGCCGCCACCCGTGGATGGGTGTGATGATCGAGCAGTTCGTCGTAGGCTTCGTTTTTCTGATATTCGACGTAGGAAATTTTCATGAGGGTACATCATTGAATCGGGCATCCTGTCGGTGACGATGGATCAGGATGGTGCGGCCTGAAGATAACACTGCCAAAATCAGGGAAAGGCAGAATGTATGCCACTAAAAACCTGAATTCGGGACAAGGGGCGAGGCGAGGGACGAATGGGGAAGGTAGAGGCGAGGGGGCTGCAGGCGCAATGGAGTTCAACCGAACCGGGTCATTTCGGGGTTATACGTCACTGAAGGGAGACCCCGGATCGGGTGGAAGAAATTTGGCCTAAAGGGACGTGTGACTGTGGCCGGATTAGCCTAGCCCCGTACCAGGGGCTGCAGATCAGCCGGATCCGGATCGCACGACTGATGTGGAAGCGGTCTCTGCGCCGCAAGATCCGACGCATTCGACCCTGGGGTATCGAACGCCTGTGGAGTTCGAGCAACAGGAACGAAAAGCCGCCTGATTTTTTGTAAAAGTCTTGCCGCACCACCGGCGGCTCGCTACGCCTTTCCGGGCAGAGGACTTTAACCTCCAATCTTTTGCCAGCTTATCCCGGCGCACTGCCTGTCCTTGAGGTTGTGGGGGCCACCCACCTAAGACGGGACAGCCGTCAAACCCAGCGGATTGCGGACGGCTGACTTTTTTCGCTGTCGGGGAAGGGGGAGTTCGCCCATCTGATCCACCAGCCATGAAAACAAGTCCGGGAATTCCCGATCAAACAACCGCCTCGCCGCCGTCGTTCCATCGGCTCGCCTAACCCCGTAATTCTGGATGACCGTCAGTGCCCGCAGACGGGATGCCGTCAAGCCGCGACCGTTGTGGTACATTTGCGACAGGTAGCCGTTGCGCCCTTCGACCGCCGAGGAACTTCGATG
>CAIVXW010000412.1 GCA_903910005.1 uncultured Methylococcaceae bacterium | reverse complement strand
CGGTGTCTCAAACGCGGGGATACCGGCAAACAGGGCGCGGTAAGTCAGGGACAGGGCAGGCAGACCGCTGTGGGTCAGGGCTGCTTCCAGTCGCTGTTGCAGGGTCTGATCCAGTTGTTCCAGCGACATGCCTGGCAGGGGGCGCAGGTCAAACAGGGTTTCACAATGGCCGCAAATGCGGTTGGGATTGTCACCGCCGTGAACCGCACCCAGATTGAGGGTCGGGTGATTGACCGCAAAGGCAGGGTGAGTGTGTTCGCGTTTGAGATGATCCCGGTACTGTAGCAGTGCCGCCAGTACCGCCTGCATGCCTTCAATGGCATTGGCTCCCAGGGCCGGATTGCTGGAGTGACCGGCCTGTCCCAGCACCGCAACGGCACGCATCAGAATGCCCTTGTGCATGCGAACCGGTTTGAGTCCGGTGGGTTCACCGATGATGGCATAACGCCCGGGCCGCCGGTTACGTTCCAGCAGGGCTCTGGCTCCCTGCATCGTCGTTTCCTCATCGGCTGTGGCCAGTATCACTAATGGCCGTTGCAGGCGGGCCGGTTCAATGCGGGCGACCGCTTCCAGTGCCAGGGCAAAAAATGCTTTCATGTCAGCCGTGCCGAGGCCGTAGATGCGGTTGTCCCTTTGTGTCGCCCGAAATGGATCCGATTGCCAGCGTTCCGGGTTGCAGGGTACGGTGTCGGTATGACCGGACAGAACCAGTCCGCCCGGATCATCCGGATTCCCCAGTGTGGCAACCAGGTTGGCCTTGGTGGCGGACAGGGGCAGGAGTTCCACCCGAAAACCCTGTATCTCCAGCCACTCGGCCAGAAGATGAATGACCGGTAGATTGCTTTGGTCGTACTCAGCCCGGGTCGAACTGATGGAGGGGCGTTCGATCAGTTGGCTTATTCTTGTGAGGAGGTCAGGCAGGGCGCGGGTCATGGCTTTGTTCAGAATAATCGCATGATGAGTTGATAGGCGGCATCCAGAAAACTTGAGAACAGTTGGAGTACATCCGGCAGGGTCAGATCCATGAGGAGGGTGCCGAGCAGGAGGCTGACCGGAAGTCCGACCGAAAAAATATTGAGTTGGGGGGCGGCCCGGGTGGCAATGCCAAACCCCAGGTTGACAATCAGCAGGGCGGTGACGATGGGCAGTGACAGCAGCAGGCCAGCGGCAAACACTTTGCCCATCCAGAGGACAATATCCCACAATGCGGTTTGACCGGGGGCAAACTGGCCCACCGGAAAGGTTCTGAAGCTTTCCGCCAGCAACTGGATAATCAGCAGGTGTCCGTCCAGGGTCAGAAACAGCAGAATCGACAGCATCTGATAAAACTGGGCAATGACCGGTACCTGGATGCCGGTAGTGGGGTCGACCATTGAGGCAAAACCCAGGCCCATTGCATAGGCCACACTTTGCCCGCCGAAGACGATGGCGGCAAAAGCCAGTTGCAGGATAAAGCCCATGGCGAGACCGATCAGAAATTGCTGAATGTCAATCAGGAATCCGGCCAGGCTGAATAACTCGACCGCCGGAGCGGCAGGCAGTATGGGCCAGATCAGAAAACTGGTGGCCAGCGACAACAACACCCTGACCGGAGCCGGAACCAGATGTCCGGCAAATACCGGCATGGCAACGAACAGGGCACTAATCCGCACCAGCACCCAGGAAAATCCGGCGACTGTGGCCAGTATCTGGGCTTCGCTGAAAGTCGGCGGCATCGTTAGCCAATCAGGCCGGGTATGGCCCTGAACAAATTGCGGGTGTACTCGACCAGGGATTCCAGCATCCAGGTACCTGCCAGCAAAAACAAAACCGCCATGGCGATCAGTTTGGGGACGAAGCTCAGCG
>CAIVXW010000411.1 GCA_903910005.1 uncultured Methylococcaceae bacterium | reverse complement strand
AGGATGGTATCCTTGAATTGACCCTGCAAAAATCACCCGGAACCAAACGGCAAACCATACGGATTGACTAAGCCTTGCCGTCCGGGTTACGCCGGTAAGGCCGGGGTCAGGGGTGCGGGGCGGTGTCAGTTCTGCCCCGCAGCACTGCCCAGGTCGCCCGTATGATGGCCATTGAAGTATCTTCGGGATTGTGCGTATCGCACGAACGCATCAGGGCAGGATTGCCGTGCCAAAGCCCGAATTCCTTGCGTATCCGCGCTCCCAGACCGTAGTTCAGTCCTTCCACGCCCTGTTCCGACAGGGCTGCCAGTTTGCGGGTCTGGTCGTCATCCAGTTGATGCAGCAGTCGGGTGATGGCTTCGTCCAGCGTTTGCGGAAAACCCGGCAAAGCGGCCACGGTACTGGTGGCCTGTTGTGACGTGCGAAAAAAATCAAGGAATTTCATCAGTGACTCCGCGAGAAAACTCGCCTTTCGGGGGCTGCGAACTACGGTTTTGATGTCTGATTTAACCGGCTCAGGGTTTCTCCCAGTCGGCTGAGGGCGATGCCGAGTTCGGATTCCGGTTCTACGGCTGCCTGGCTTTGCAGCAAATTTACCACATCCGTCGAGGGAACTACCCGGGAACGCCGGGGAGCGGTCGGGCGACCGGTTTCGCACCGGTTTCTCACCTGGATGGTGACCAGCGTCATTGAATGTTGCACTTGCAGGGTCTCCCGCAGTTGTGCCGTGTAAAACCGCAGCTGCGAACTGAACAACGGTGAATCGGTGTAAAGGATCAGGCTGTCAGCCTTGACTACGCAATCCAGGCAATGCCGGGCCAAATGCGCGGGCAAGGCCTGCCGGACGAACTCCAACACCCGCCGGTGTAACGCCAGGGTGGCTCCTATCTGGGCGAGGGCCGGTGCCTGCATCAGGCTGGCAACCGGCTTGACCGGATTGTTACTCATGCCGGATTGTCCGCTGAAACCACCAGCACCTCTACCCGATGCACCCGCTGCAACCCCCGGGGTAACAGATTGCCCGGGGTGCCCAGGGCACCCCGGTAGGCGGCCCAGTCGTCCGGTTTGAGGGTAAAGGTTCGCTGGCCTGCGTACAGTTTGAGGCTGGCTCCTGTCGGCACACCGATGGCATGGAGCAGTTTGTCCTGCCCCCCGGCCAGGTCGGCTGCCGTCATCTGAATCAGTTTGTTGCCCTTGCCACGGGCCAGGGCCGGTACATCGGCACTGGCCACGATCAGGAGTCGTCCCTGACGGGTGATCAGGGCCAGCCAGTCCTGCCCGGGCTGCGTAATCCGGGTCGGCTGTAATATCCCTGCCGATTCAGGGACACTCAACACGGCCTTGCCAGCCCGGTTTTTGGTCGCCAGTTCCTTCAACCGAACCAGAAACCCGTAGCCTGCCTCACTGGCCAACAGCCAGCAATCGTCCTCCGCCCCCGTCATCACCCCCTTGAACACCGCCCCGGGTGGTGGATTGAGTCGCCCGGTCAGGGGTTCACCCTGGGTGCGGGCCGAGGGCAATTCGTGGGTGGCCAGCGTGTAGCAGCGTCCGCTTGAATCGAGTACATGGGTGGGCTGATTGCTGCGCCCGGCTACTGCCATGAAAAATTGGTCGCCGGAACGGTATGCCAGGGTTTCAGGGTCAATCTCGCTGCCTTTGGCCGTGCGTATCCAGCCTTTCTCCGACAGGATGATGGTCACGGGATCGGAGCCCACCACCTGGGTCACATCCAGCATCCGGGCACTGTCCCGGGCCACGATGGGAGAGCGGCGGGCATCACCATGACGGGCCGCATCCTCCTGCAATTCGAGTTTGATGAGTCCGGCCAGACGCACCGGGTCAGCCAGAATGGCTTCCAGTTCGGCCCGTTCGGTTTCCAGTTCAGCCTGTTCACCCCGTATACGCATTTCCTCCAGCCGGGCCAGATGGCGCAGTTTCAATTCCAGTACCGCCTCGGCCTGACGGTCAGACAGCCCGAAACGGGCCATCAATTCAGTTTTGGGAGCGTCCTCCTCCCGAATGACGCGGATCACCTCATCAATATTGAGATAGGCAATCAGCAACCCTGCCAGCAGGTGCAAACGGGTCATGACCTTGTCGAGCCGGTATTCCAGCCGTCGCCGTACCGTTGCCTTGCGGTAGGTCAGCCATTCACGCAGGATTTCGCCCAGATTTTTAACCTGCGGCTTGCCGTTCAATCCCACCATGTTCAGATTGATGCGATAGTTGCGTTCCAGATCCGTGGAGGCAAACAGATGCGACATGAGCTGATCGGCATCAATACGTCGCCCCCGGGGTATGATGACCAGGCGGCAGGGGTTTTCATGATCGGATTCATCCCGCAGGTCTTCCACCATCGGCAGTTTTTTGGCCTGCATCTGGGCGGCGATTCGGGTCAGTATCTCGGAACCTGACACCTGATGCGGCAGGGCGGTAATCACGATCATGCCGTCTTCCAGTTCCCAGCGTGCCCGCAGTTTCACCGAGCCGTTGCCGGTCTGATAGATACGGAGGATATCCTGGCGCGGGGTGATGATTTCGGCTTCGGTGGTGAAATCAGGGCCGTGAATGATCTCGCAGAGGCTTTCCAGGGAGGCTGCCGGTTCGTCCAGCAGGTGAATGCAGGCCGCCACGACCTCACGCAGGTTATGGGGCGGGATGTCAGTTGCCATGCCAACCGCAATGCCGGTCGCCCCGTTCAGCAACACATTGGGCAGGCGGGCCGGCAACAAACGGGGTTCATCCAGGGTACCGTCGAAGTTGGGTACCCAGTCAACCGTGCCCTGTTCCAGTTCAGACAGCAGGGTCTGGGCGTAAGGCGTCAACCGGGCCTCGGTGTAACGCATGGCGGCGAAGGACTTGGGATCATCGGCTGATCCCCAGTTACCCTGTCCATCCACCAGGGGATAGCGATAGGAGAAGGGCTGGGCCATCAGCACCATGGCCTCGTAACAGGCCGAGTCGCCGTGCGGGTGGTACTTGCCCAGCACGTCGCCTACGGTGCGGGCTGATTTCTTGTGCTTGGCCTGGGCTGACAAACCCAGTTCCGACATGGCGTAAACGATGCGCCGCTGCACGGGTTTGAGTCCATCGGCCAGGTGGGGCAGTGCCCGATCCAGAATGACGTACATGGAATAGTCCAGGTAAGCCTTCTCGGTGAATTCTTCAAGCGGTATGCGTTCGTACAGGGTAGTGGTCACGATAACAGGTTGGAAATGTGGCAGGGTTGGCCCGAAGGCAATGGCCCGATATTATGCGTCT
>CAIVXW010000410.1 GCA_903910005.1 uncultured Methylococcaceae bacterium | reverse complement strand
TACCCCGCTAATGCTATTGATGACCGGCGCATCATTACGCCCTTCCATCGTCACCAGTACATCCTTCGCCACCGAACCGCCCTGACTATCATTGACCGTCACGGTGTAGGTGGCCTTTATGGTTTCACCGGCGGAGAGGAAGTCGAAAGCGGAATCGGGTTTACTGAACGTCCAGGGTTGAGTGCCTTGGCCGGTGCCGGTACTGTCAGTTGCTGCGCCGAGTACGAAACTGCTGGAATTACCGGTAGTGGGTAGCGTGGCGGGCCAATTTGTTATGGCCATGTTTAGCCCAGTACCTAACGCATTGGCTATGGCAGTATTCAGGACAGTGACCTGATTGGAATTACCGCTGGTAAACGTGGCGAACGGTTGTGCAGTGGCGTTGGTATAGCTCAGACTTTTAAGCGTGGCGACTGCGGTGTGAGTATCGTTGAGATCAACATCAGCAAAAGAGATCGTGCCGCTGGTTGTTGCCAGCGTAGTCGCCGCATTGGCCGTTCCCGCCGCTTCGGTCACGCTGCCTGCCGAGGCGTAGCCATAATTCAAGGGGCTCAGATAGGCGGATGCCGCCAGCAGGTTTACCGCCAGGGTATTCTGGGCAGTGGCGATGCCATCACTCACTGTAACGGTAAAGCTGTTACTGGCCGTCGTGTTCAGGTTGTTGATGGCCGTGGCATCCGGCACATAGGCGTAACTACCGGTTTGGCTGTTCAGATAGAGCGTGCCGTAGTTGGCTGTCTGCGCTATGTCGTACCCCGTGCCGTTCCAGTAGGTATAGGCTTTGGACGGAGTGACCGGCGTACTATCGACACTGATTCCATACGTGAGTGTATCCAGCCCATTACTGTCAGTCGCGCTCAAACGGCCGGTGCGGATCACAAAGGTATCCGTTGCCGCCGGGGTCGGATCCTGAATCGTCATCGAGGCGGGGGCACTGAGACTGGGGGCCGTATTGGCGGCTATCGTCACCGTGTTGCTGGTAACGGTTTCGCTGAATCGTCCGCCGTCCACATAGCTGACGACAGCCTGGAGGGACTGACCGGCATAGTTGCCTACGGTATAGGTGGAGTCGGTGGCCCCGGTTATGGGTGTCCAGGTTGAACCATTCAGATACTGCCACTGGTAACTGAAAACACCCAGCCCGTCCGTATCCCTGATGGCAGAGGTATCCACCGTCAAGGTCTGGTTTCGAGAGGGAGATGTGGCGATTACGGCACTGCCGGTCGGGCTGGCGTCGCTGCGATTGAGGCTGATGCCGAAGTACTGATCGGTCAGGCTGCCACCGGCACCGTCACTCAGGTTGAAGCGGAAGCTGTCGTTGCCGGTGGTTGCGGCTGTGGGGGTGTATTGGATGTAACCGGCGTCGATGTCGCTCTGGGTGAAGGTGCTGCTCGTGGTCAGAGCAGTGCCCGATTTTGTGAGTATGCCCAGGGTTGGCGAACTGGTCAGGGTGTAGGTTAGATGGGCATCCCCCTGTTCGGGATCAACCACCTTGATCCGGCTGGTCAGTGACGTGGCTGAGGCATTCAACCCGACATTCAACCCGTAGTTGTATCCACCGCCACTGAAACCGGGGTTGGTCACACCGAGGGTACTCGAAACCGCAACGGAAGTGCTGGTTACGGATTCGGAAGCCCCCATGCCGTCGGTGTAACTCACCACGACTTCAATGTTCTTGCCTGCCACGCTGGCGGTGGGTATGTAGGTGCTGGCGGTGGCACCGGTAATGTCATCCCAGTTGGTGTTTTGTACTTTCCATTGATAGGTGAATACTCCCAATCCTTCAGCATCTGCGAGGGCTGCGGTGTTGACCGTCAACACTTGCCCGGTTTGCGCCCCACCTCCAGTTGTACCGTTGATTGTCACCGTACCGGTGGGGAGATCATTGCTGCCCGTCAGCGCAATCGTCAGCGTCTTGCTGTCCAGCAACACCCCATCGCTTACATTCAGGCTGAAGTTGTCACTGACACTGGCTCCGGCGGGCAAGCCATTGATGGCGGCTGCATTGGGGGTGTAGGTGTAACTGCCGTTGGTGGTATTCAGGGTCAGGGTACCGTAGCCGCCGCTCAGGGTGGCAGTACTGCCGCTGAGCGAAGCACCGGCCAGGCCGTAGCTGAATGTGGTGTTCTGGTCGGGATCGGTAGCGGTCAGGGTGCCCGTAGCATTGGCAAACGTGTCAGATGCGGACGTATCGGTGTAAGAGGGATCAGGATTTTTCGTCGTATCAATCCACATGTCACCCACCGTCAATACGGGCCGGTCATTGGCACCGACCACGGTAATGGTCACAGCCTGATTACTTTGCCCACCCCCTAAAGTTACCGTATAGGTCGCGGCCAGGGTTTGTCCGGCAGAGAGCCAGTCGAATAGTGAATCGGCGGCATTGAATGACCAGGGTTGACTGATTAACCCATTGCTGTCTGGACTAACGGGCACACCGCCCAATACCAATTTATTGGCTAAAGACGTAGATAATCCACTGTTACTGTAGGTAGTTCCATCCAGGGTAAAGCTTGGGCCAGTGAATGAAGGCGCCTGGGAAATACTGGCCAGGGCAAAAAAGCCACTGGCTGTCGCGGTTGAGACGAATACTGAATTACTGCTTGCACTGGTGGCATTGCTCAGTTCGACCAGGGTTGCATTCGTGATGGTGGGCTGATCGTTGCTACCCGTCAGGGTGATAGTGACAGGCTGGGTTACGAGGTCGTTCTGGTTATCCTTGATGGTCAGGGTGTACGTCACGACCAGGGTTTCAGCGGCGGCCATGAAATCGAAAATCCGGTCATTCGCGGTGAAACTCCAGGCTTGCTGACCGGTACCACTTCCCTTGCTGTCGGTGAATGTTCCAAGGGCAAATGCGCCATTGGCCGGATAGGTGGAGAGGGAAGACAGGGTGGTGGTTTTGTCGAGTCCCGTACCCAATAGATTGACCAGTGCCTTGTTCAGTTCGGTTTCGGTTACACCGGCTCGGCTGGGTGTATAAACCAGCCCGGTCGGTTTGGCGGTCACCGTATGGGTGTCATTCAAATCCACATCCACAAACACCACCGAGCCACTGGTCGAGCGCGAAGTATTGGAACCGGTAATCCCTGCTGAACTAACTCCCGCATTCTCCGTAATGGCACCGGTGGGGGTCGTTGAAGCATGTATGGTCGGCACATCATTCGCCCCCGTCACCGTAATCGTCACATACTGCGATACGGTAGCGGCCTGCTGGGTGACGCCCGTTTTGGTTTGCACATCGGTAATGGTCGTTTTGTAGGTCGCCCGCAGCGTTTCTCCGGCTGCCAGAAAATCAAAGGTTTTATCCTGCTGGGTAAACGTCCATGCCTGACTGCCGTAGCCGGAACTGGTGCTGTCTTTTTGTATGACAACGCTGTTGGCTGCGGGGCGTGTCAGGCTGAATACATTTTCCTGTCCCGTAGTATTACTCAGCGTGCTGTAAGTACCTGCGAAACTGGTTTGCCGGTTATCGGTTGCCAGACCGGTTGTGGTACTACTACCCACCAGAATACCGTTGGTTCCGGTAATGGTTTGCCCGCTGTTGGCACCTGTCAGATAAATACCTTTTTCCACATCAATTACCACGCCCGTTGCAGTATCGGGTGAATACCATTTGAGGTTGACCAGATTATTATTGGCGATGGTATGGGTATCACTGAAATCCTTGTCGGCAAATGTAATACCCTTGATGGCGGTATCCGTCAGGTCATCATCACTTGGAACGATTCGGGCTGTGGCACTGTTCGTCATACTCGCCGTTTCCGTCAAACTCCCCGTAATGACATTCAGCCCGTTCGTCATAAGTCCCGGTACTGTAGGCCCATCATTCGTCCCGTTAATCGTAATCACCACCGGTCGGTCTGCCGTGGCGGAGTTGGGATCAATGGCGAAGACGGAGTAGGTGAGGGTTAGCGATTCGCCCAGGGCCAGATAATCGAAGGCTTCGGAGCCGGAGTTGAAACTCCAGTTGAGGCTGCCCACCGTGGAGGTGTTGTCGATGACCGGGGCCGGGCCTACGGTCAGCATGTTTTTGAGGGCCACCGTGTCGGAGAGCAGGCCTGTGGTAGTGCCGGCGGTCGTTACGCCCAAATTGCTGGCATTGACCACATCGGAGTAATCGACATCCCGCACCACGAAGAAGCCGGAGGCGGTCTGGGTGGTGTTGGTTTCAGTCAGGGTGGCGGTGTTCTGGTTGAAGGTGATGAAGGGCGAATCGTTGGTGCCCTTGACCGTAATCACTACGTCTTTGGTCGCCGTGCCGGCCACGGTGCTGCTGTCGGTGACTTTGAGGGTATAGGTCAGGGTCAGGACTTCATCGCGGGCCAGGTAATCGAACGGCTCCGCGCCGGAGTCGAATTTCCAGTTGAGGGTGCCGCTGGTTTTATCCGCCGTGATGATGGGGCTGGTATCGACGCTCATCATGGCCAGCAGGTCGCTGTTGCTGCGTTCCATCCCGGCGGTGATGCCGCTGGCGACCACCTGGTCCACCGTCGGTAGTACCGTGTTGGT
>CAIVXW010000409.1 GCA_903910005.1 uncultured Methylococcaceae bacterium | reverse complement strand
CTGCGAGCCTGGGGCAGTCGGCACTCAGTTTTACCGTGACTACTGTTTTTGGAAACAGCGTCAATTCAATTTCAATCGATTCCCATATCTGATCGTCAATATCCGTACAATTCAGCAATGGCCAGAATTGATGGCCTTTTATGCTGTTGCAATGGGCGCAGGAATAAAACAGGTTTTTCCAGTCGAATTTCCTGTCCTTATTTCCACGATGCGGTTCAAAGTGTTCTATTTGTATGGACATGACTTCATCGCTCTCACAGATATAACACTTGCCATGAAAATCATCCCTGATTTGCTCGTAAATAACTCCACTGCGGTATGTGTTTTCAGTATCCCTTACTTTCGCTTTATCAAGCAGTAGTTGAAGCCGGGTTCCATCCGTTTTTTTGACGTATATCAACGCATTGTCTCCCGGGCACGTAAATGACGGTAGTAGCTTGCCAGTTCTGGTGCTGTGTCATTATCCATGGGATCCAGTTTTTTACGTAGTGCTTCTATTTCCTCGCTTTCCTGAAGGCTCAGTTCTGTTTTCTCGGACAGTATTTTATAGCGGGATATTACATTTTTTATTTCATCGGAATACTGATCGAGATCAAAGTAGTCCTCTATCACCGTGCTGACCGCCATAGGTGCCATGTTTTCCCGGCGATCCAGCGACTCAAGGTCAAAAACAATGGCATCATTCAGGGATGTTAGAATAAATGGCGAATGGGTGGTGACAATGAACTGGATATGCGGGAAAAATGTTACAAGAAAAGGCAGGATTATTTTTTGCAGACGGATGTGCAGGTGGGTTTCGATTTCATCAATCAAGACGATTCCCGGGACTTCATACCTGCCTGGCGTCACGGCTTCCATACGCAACAAAAGTTCAGCCACAATTTGAATGATGGAAGAAAAACCATCGGATAGCTGGTTGTTGATTAGCCGGAAAGGTTCCCGTCCGGGAATGCTGACAAGAAAATCAAAGTTATCAATGTCATACTCCAGTTTTAGCTGCTCGTCCTGGAAGATGTCACGAAACTTTGTGGTAATTTGATCCATCCAGTTCTGAATGGCCTTGACGCCTTCCATATCTCCTTTGCGCAACAAGAGTGCCGCCCGGTTTTCCTGATTGACCAGAAATTGCAGAAAGCGTGAGCCTATTGCATTCTGGCTGGTTTCGATGGGATTGTTTTTCGGCAAATCCAGTTTTTGCGCTCCGGTTACAGGCTGAATTTGCGCGGTACGTCGAGCCTCGAAATAACCCAGTAGATACTCGCCTTTGGCATGGGAATCCGCCAGCGTCGCCATTCCCGATATTTTCAGGGTCAGGGAATCAAATCCGGCAAGCATGTTTTTGAAGTGTTGAATACTACTGGACGTATTGACAAGTTTGTTTTGCAGCCCGGTTCGTTCTTCTTCAGATAGGGCACCGGCCAGAGATGATTCCAGTTGTCGTTGCTGGTTTTCAAGGTTATCAATATTTATCTTCCAGTTTTGAGTCTGAAATAATTCCTTGCTGTGAATACCTTCAAGATAATCCTTTATGAACCATAATACTGATGTTTTTCCGCTACCATTGGGGCCGGTGAGAATCAGGTGGCGGGGACGGGATTCATCAAGCGGAATGAACATATCGTGCAGGTGGCGTACCTTGTGAATCTGTATGGATTGAATAAAGGGTGGAGAATAATCCATGAGAGACCCGCTTTGTCATTGAAAAGGGTTGTTTGAAGAGTGTTCCTTTCCCGGGAGCATGGCCTGTCTGGCCGTGTGATGGGCGAGATGCCCTTGCTCCCGGGAATAATCCATTCAGTCTGTTTCCTGTACTCGCCTTTAATCCAGTTCCAGCCGCATCAGGTTACTGCGGCCATTGTCCTGCTGGACGGTTTCCATCGAGACGGCGGTACACAGTTCAATGGCTGAGGGACTGATGATTCTGGCAAACACTTTCTGGCCCCGGGTATCACCGGCCAGGTCGATGCGTTGCTTGAACAGTCCGGGGGTACCCTGGGTCATTTCGCCAGTGTGGGCCACGGGCGATTGGGTGTGATACAGGTTGAAGACCCCTTCACTCGGTATACCCAGTTCATACCAGCGGTGATACTCGCCGCCCTGAAGAATGCCGGCCTGAAATTTATTCAGACGGATTCGGCCCACGTAATGCCCAAACGGGGCTTCATCTCCTGATCTCGAATGATCCTGTGCCCGGTTGACGACCTTGACGACACTCCCCGGGCACAGCAACAGCAGGCCGAGCGCAACACCGGTTTTAGCCGTAGGCCGATACGGGTTGGCAGCATCCATCGCCAAAGGCGGATGGATGGTGAACTGCATCTCCAGTTCTTCTATTAATTCCTCAAACAGTTGCTTTACCAGATCGGAGCGACTGGCATTGCCTGCCAGCAGGATATGAACCTGCTTAGGTAGTGGCAGGGTAAACGCTTTCACCATGGCCGTAAAGAAATTGGCGATGCCTGTGGCGATCCGGGTTTGCAGTTCCTTTTTCAACTGCTCTTCATTGATTTTCAGTGGGCACTGCACTTTGTGCCCGTCCTTGCTCAATAAATCCAGTGCCGTCACGCCTTTGGAGGCGGTCGATTCCAGTTGACCGGTTTCCCACAGGGGACGCAGTTTGCTCATCAGCATGATGGTATTGCTGGTGGCTGCCTGGGTTTGTTCCAGGAACATTTCCGAGCCGGGAAAATCATCGGCATCCAGTGGACGGGTGAAGGCGATTTTATTGGTACGACACAGGTCGAGATTATCGCGGAAGACCTGATACGCCATGTTTTCCAGCAGGTTTTCGCCGCCCAGGAACGGGTCGCCACCGCTGCCGCAATGTTCCAGCACCCGTTCCTTGCCTTCTTCGTCTTCCTCTGTCGGTGTGGGTAAACGGTAATAGCCGTAATCAAAATCGACCGTGCCACCGCCAAAATCAAATACGGCATAAGCCACGCCTTCGGCGGTGGGTTGAATGCCGAGTTGCTCCAGGGCGACGGCGGCGTAGGCCGTGGGTTCCGTGGCGCGTTCTTCCACCAGAAAATTCCGGAAAACCGGCTGCTTGATGAGGCTGGTTGGCAGGCTGCGCTGCAAGCCACGCTGAAAGGATGCGAGGATTTTGTCCTTGACCTCGCGCGGGTACGCCACCGGAAAGGTCATGTAATAACGCAGAAAAATCCCGCGTCCCCGCCAGTTGATGGTCAGGCCGAGAAACCAGGCATACAGCTCGATGGGGTCGAAGGGATCGTCGCTGCTGACGGTCAGTGGCTGCCCCTTGACCGGAACCCGCAGACTCAGTGCTGCCAGTTCATGTTCATGGTTTTGGCGATCCGTCAGACGTAGCCGGTTGCCCTTGCTTTCACGCAAGGCCCATTGTTTGATCCGGGTCAGGATGCTGGCCACTGCCTGCGGGTCATTATTGTGGTGGCGGAAATTGGCCAGTGCCTCGTGCGAACAACGTACCTGCTCCCACAACAAACAGGGCCGGTAGGCTTCGGTCTGCCAGGTCGAGAGCATTTTCAGAAAATCGATGAATTCCAGTACGGTCGGGTTTTCATAATGTTCCGGCTTTTCCTTTTCCCAATAATCCCTCACCCCGATACGGAGTAGTTTGTGCTGATCGTTCTCATCGTAGGCAACAACGGTGCTGCTGGTGCCAAAGTCGATGGCTACATTCCAGTCCCTGACGTCCTGGGCCGGATTACGGGCCCGAACCTGCTGCTCGGCGAGTAACTCCGGTTCCATACCCCAGAATTCCCACAAACCCTTGTTGGGATCGGTGAACTGCGCAGTTTCCAGTTGCGGCAGGCGGGCCATGGCGTAATCAAGGGAACGGTACACGTCAATCAGGGATGGATGAAGGGGCACTTGCATGATGTTTTCGGCATGGGCAGGGGTGGTCGGGGTCAGCGACCAGCCGCGTGCGTCGGCGATGCGGATGACGGTTTCCGGGGAGCAATCGCGCAGAAAATCATGGCAGGCTAACAGGGCACCGCTATTAGCTGCACTCATGGAAAAATTATCCAAATCTATACATCCATTATATATAACCCAGTAATCTATTCCCAATAAACGATTTCCATGGTTTTTACTTGTACGTAGAGGATTGGGTTCTACTTTGGAAAAATCAGTTATTTCTTCCTGCTCTGGCAAGCGCCAGCCGGAAAAATAACCGCAAGTCAGATTTTTGAATTTATTTTTGGCATCTGTGAATTTAAGACGATCGGTTGCCGGGTTGGCCTCCCATAGTAGACGGGTTTGCCGATCATAAATCATCAATGGTTTATCCTGGCCGGATACCCCTATCCACCAGAGTCGGGTTTTGGCCAGTTGTGTGACCCGTTGCTGCATGATTCTCTCGGAATTGGCAGCCAGCAGGGACTGGGGAATAAACCGGGAAAGCGAGGCGGACATTACATTTCTCCTTCGTGGGGATAACAGGATGTCATCCAGATCAGCGGCATGGCGAAAACCGGATAAAGCCGATGGCATGTCACGGTCAGACAAGGTATCCAGTTGGTGCAGATACACCTGTTGCAAGCGGCTATTGGCGTGTAAGCGCAGTGATGAAAGCAATACGTCAGTCATGAATATAGCTAATTAGCTGTCGCAACCAGTGACAGGCAGATCCTTTTGCCTCCGGCATTGACCAGACCGGGCAGGTATTCTGCCTCAACGACTTCGCCTGTGGGTGAACCGCCCCGTTGGTGTTTCTCGTGATTATAAGGACTGCCGACAGTAACCCATTCCAGTGCTGCCAATTTGTCTCTATTGCTCAGGTTATGAATTGTTACCGCTTGTTCGAGTATGGCTTTTTCCGCCGCAGTAGCCGGGCGTGTTTCATGACGGCAGCGATCCGCCAGACGTTGCCATAACCATTCAATTTGATCCCACTGGGATACCGTGGCCAGCAGGCGTACCAGTTGCCGCCCCTCCGTTTCGCTCTCCTCAGCCAACCAGACCTTTTGCAGCTCGGCGTCGTTTTGAACGGCTTGCAGCAGTGCCAGTTCAGAAGTCAGTTGCTCGCGCAAGGGATCGGGTGGATGCGTGGGATGCCTTTCAGCAGACTCGAAAGCATCGGTGATGTGGGGAGGGGCACTGGATGCTGTTTCCCGAATCAGGGAGCGTACCGATTCATCTTCGCGCAGTAACAGCCGCAAGTCAGAATACGTAAGTTTTTTGGGTTTTCCATAATTTCTGGTCAGTTTATCCAGATGTTTTTGTTCCGGGGTCATTGAGAATTCTCCACTAAGTGGTGCAGGGTGAGTGTATGGGTAATGGATGCCTCAAGGCCAAATAAAAAGACGCCTGTACAGCCAGTTCAAAATGCCACCGCTGGACATATATCGCTCCCGGTAATCCGCATAGCGGGCTTCCAGCAGAACCAGGGAAAACAGGGTCGCCAGGCGCTGTTCCGGGTGAGTTTGCTCCAGTACCAGCGGAATCAGGTCGATCAGGCGGGTGAAGCTGCTGTTACCCGCCCGTATCGCCGCTGCATGGTATGAGGCCAGTTCCGACTGCAAATGGGCTTGCAAATCCGGGGTGTCGAGGGGAAGTTGGCTGATTACGGCATCGGTTCGGCGGAACAAAGTCTGTATCGGATTCAGCGTGTGTTCCAGGTTAGACAGCCAGTAACCCTCCCACCAGGCCGCCAGGGGATGGCCGGGTGCCAGCACCTGGAGTTGCCAGTCATTCCATTCGTCCGCTTCGCAGTCCAGTTGCCTGAGCCAGTGTTGGCGTACCTTGGCACGCATTTTCGTTTCATCCAGCCCGATCAAGCGATAGGTATTCATGCCCGCTACAAACTGATCGGCTTGAACGGCCTGCTGTAACAGTGTTCGGGCGCGTTGCAGCAGGGTGTGAGTCTGGTGCAAATACGGGTCGATTTGCCATTCATCCGGCCACTGGCGGATGGCGGCAACCCAGGGATCCGAAGGCGGCGCGAGCGGTTGTTCGGCGGAACCCAGCAGGGCACTCCAGAACGTCTTGCGGAAATCGTCGAGTTCGTCGGGGCTTAGGGTCTGGAAATCCAGGCAGAACAGGTGAAGTTCGAGTTTGGCAATATCGCCGCCGGTAGCCTGCCAGAGTGGTTCCACCCTGTCCCTGATTCGTTGCCGGGCGCGTTCCGCTTCATCCCGGGGGCAGTGGGTGAGTACGAACAGCAGGCGCGGTTGCTGGAGAAAATCGGCATCCACCAGTAACTGCATGAATTCCTGGAGACGGTCGGCATTCAACTGGCTGTCGAGACGGGCGGCGTGAGAAACATAAACCAGAGCCAGGTTGTGATGCCCTATCCAGAGATTTTGTGCGGAATCGTCTGCCAGCGCATCTTCGCCGGAGTTCCAGCCGGGGGTATCAATCATAAAGAGCCGTTTGGGATCGGTGTCATCCGTGAAACCATCCCCGCCCGGCAGTATCAGGCGGGATTCCGGTATTGCCAGACGCAGGCGGTGGGTGAACGGGTCGTAGCCCTGCAATTCATCCCGTCCCGGGAAGTAATCCAGGGTATCCAGAACCTCGGCGGTTTGAAAATCCCGTTCGCGCCGGATCAGACTCAGAACCGGCGTGTCTCCGTAGGTGATTTCGAGCGGGAGGCGGGTTTGCCGCTCCAGCGAACTGAGCGGAAACAATGCCGGTGGAATCCATTCCTGCATCAGTTCCCGTAGTAGGCGGGTTTTGCCGGCAGAAAATTCACCGACGACTCGGGCCGTCAGTACTCCGTCGCTCAAGGATGGGGTCTGCTGATGCAGTTGGGCGGCAAACTGTTGCAGGCTGGCATTCAGAGCCAGGGAACAGGGCAATAAAGGTGTGTCAGTATCGGTCGTCATCGGTCAATCCGATTGATACAGTATGAAGCTGAGTCGGTTTTTCTGGGTGTGTGTGAAAGGACGTTTCGGCGGTATATAGCCGACATTCCGCCCCCCAGTCGTCTAAAATACATCTTTTCTGACAACTCACCACCACGCCCGCAAGTTGTCCCAGCCAAGTGAAAAAACTGACACCGCCACGACGGATGAAGCCGGTTCTTACTCCGTAGAAAGCATGAACCCTCTGGGGCTGGCCGCGATGGTGGATGAATGGGGGCGGGTCGAGTGTATTGACCCGATGATGCCTCAGGATTTCAATCAACGCACGGTGTCCATCGGCCTGGCGGTCAAGGCCATGATTCTGATGGGTCTGGGCT
>CAIVXW010000408.1 GCA_903910005.1 uncultured Methylococcaceae bacterium | reverse complement strand
CCACCCAGTTGGTGGCCCTGTTGATTCTGGTGCTGGCTCTGGCACGGCAACGGGGATTATCAGCGGCTGATGAGGATCGGTACGTTCGTGAACTGGAATCGCTGCCGGATCAGATTCGACAGGTTTTGACGCTGGAGCCTGCTATTGAAAAGTGGGCCGAGCGGTTGGGCGACAAGCAACACGCCCTCTACCTGGGGCGAGGGGCGCAGTATCCGGTCGCTCTGGAAGGAGCCCTTAAACTCAAGGAAATTTCCTACATCCACGCCGAAGCCTATCCGGCGGGTGAACTCAAGCACGGGCCACTGGCCCTGATTGATGAGTCCATGCCAGTGATTGCGGTCGCCCCCAACAACGAGTTACTGGAGAAGCTCAAATCAAACCTGCAGGAAGTTAACGCCAGGGGCGGTGTTCTTTATGTGTTTGCTGACACCCATGCCCCGATGGAAAACGTCCCCAATGTAAATTTGCTGCGGGTGGCTCCGACCGAGGAAGTTATTGCTCCTGTCATCTATACCATCCCCCTGCAATTGCTGGCTTATCATGTAGCCCTCATCAAGGGAACCGACGTGGATCAACCCCGTAATCTGGCCAAATCAGTGACTGTCGAATAAGGATCAGACCTCACCCCAATGAATACGTATACCCTGTTACGCCCCCTGCTGTTTCAGCTTAATCCGGAGACGGCCCATCACCTGAGCATTGCTGCCTTGCAAATGGCCACCGGTCTGGGTAAATGGAACCCTTTCCTGCAAACCCGGGTAGAACAACCGGTAGAATTGATGGGATTGCAGTTTGCCAATCCGATCGGTATGGCAGCCGGTTTTGACAAAAATGGCGAATGTATCCAGGGGCTCGCGGCCCTGGGCTTTGGTTTTCTGGAGGTGGGCACGGTGACTCCCCGGCCACAGATGGGTAATCCGCTGCCTCGGCTGTTTCGCCTGCCTGAACGGCAGGCACTGATCAACCGCATGGGTTTCAACAACAAGGGCGTTGATTATCTGCTTGAGCAAATCGAACAATCCGGCTACCAGGGTGTGCTGGGCATCAACATTGGCAAGAACCGGGATACCCCCAATGAGCGAGCCCTGGATGACTATGCGGAGTGCCTTAAAAAAGTATATGCCAAAGCCAGTTATGTCACGGTCAACATTTCATCACCCAATACGCCTGGATTACGCGAGTTACAGGCTGGGGATTCACTGGACAGGCTGCTCGCAGGATTGATGCAGATTCGGCTGCAACTGATGCAAACCCACGGCAAAAAAGTGCCTGTGGTCGTCAAGATAGCCCCCGATCTGGATACTGAATCCATCCGGCAAATGGCAGATACCCTGGTTCGACACCAGGTTGACGGCGTCATCGCTACCAATACAACTGCGATTCGCCCCGGTATGGAGCAGCACCCACTGGCCGGAGAATCCGGCGGGCTGAGTGGTCGACCCTTGCGTGAGTTGGCAACCGCCGTTGTTGCCGAATTGCATGCCAGTCTTGGAGACGTCATACCCATCATTGCTTGCGGTGGTATATTTGACGCGGATGATGTCAGGGAAAAAATGGCTGCCGGTGCCCGTATGGTTCAGATTTATACTGCCCTGATCTACGAGGGGCCGGGGCTGGTCACCCGAATAACCCAAAAACTGACGTCAACGGCTCCTGCCTGAGGCTATCCAAACGCACGGTGCGTAGGAGAGTTTTCAAAACAATCCAGGATAGCAGCAACTTTCACTGGTGCGAGAACAGGGTGACGCGAAGCGTCACGGGCTATCCCTCCCTGCCCTGAAGGGCGGGGCTTCTCGCCCAAATTTCGATAAACCCGTTTCTGATCCACGTGCAATCAATCGGAGAGTCCGAACCATGCTGAAATCGATAGTTGAATCCTTGAGCCTGGCCAATCAAATGTACCTCAACGTGGCGGCTGGCGTTGTGGGAGTATCCGCCGTAACGGTTATGGCCCTGCGTAGCAGCGGTGAGGGGGCGGATGCGGGTGCCATCATCATTACGGCAGCCACCGCCGCGACGATCATGGTGTTGCTGGCAACGTACCTGGGTCGACATGCTGCCCAGCGGGCAGAAAAGGTAGTCGAACGGCTGAATGCCATTGCTGATGGTGACTTTACCCGTTCCAGCAGCATTAGCGGGCGGGATGAATTCGCCTGGATGAGCTGGAAGTGCGACTCGGTGCAGAAAAATCTGTCCAAGATCATGCGCGATGTCAGGGCCAACTCCGAGCAATTGGCCACGGCAGCGGAAAAGCTGTCGCAGATCACCGAGCAAAGCCGCAAGGGGGTCATGAATCAAAGCCAGAAGACCGAGCAGGTGGCAGCCGCCATGTCGGATATGTCTTCCACGGTGCATGAAGTGGCCCGCAATGCCTCCAGTGCGGCCCGGGCCGCCAACGATGCCAACGAGCAGGCCCGGGGTGGCACGTCGGTGGTGAAAAACACCATTCAGAGCATTGAACAACTGGCCATTGAGGTGGAACGGGCCGCCGAAACCATTAACAAGCTTAAGGAAGACAGCGTCAACATTGGCACCGTGCTGGATGTCATCCGGGGTATCGCCGAGCAGACCAACCTGCTGGCACTTAACGCAGCCATTGAGGCTGCACGGGCCGGTGAGCAGGGGAGGGGGTTTGCGGTGGTGGCCGATGAGGTACGAACCCTGGCCAGTCGAACCCAGCAATCAACCCAGGAAATTCAGGGCATGATTGAGCGTTTGCAGGGCGGAGCCAACCTGGCCGTGTCGGCCATGACCCAGGGGCGTAATGCGGCCCGCAACAGCGTCGATCAAGCCATCAATGCCGGGCAATCACTGGAAACCATCAATCGCCATATCGATACCATCAAGGACATGAACACCCAGATTGCCAATGCCGCCGAGGGACAGAGTTCCACTGCGGAGGAAATCAACCGGAACATCGTCAACATCAGCAGCATTTCGCATGAAACGGCGCACAGTGCCGAACAAACCGCCCAGGCCAGCGAAGAATTGGCCCGTCTGGCCATGCAGTTACAATCCCAGGTCAGCAGTTTCCGGGTAAGACGCTGAGTCACTGGGGAACCACAAGGCGGAACAAAATCCCCCTGACCAGCCTCACCGTCCCGGCGGACGAGGCTGCGGTTATTCCGAAAAAACCTGAGCTATCCCGTTTTTATCTCTTTGTTGTTTTGGCGTATCTCCCTACAATGGATACCCACAGACTGCTTCAGTTGTGGCGTATCACCCTGCAGGGTATCGCCTAATTAGGCGCGTCCCGGCTCTGCGTGTATTTGCCCACGCTGTCAGGCGACAGGGTGAGTTGTAGCACATCCAGACTAAACTCCAGAACAATCATGGCATTGAGTATATTTAACCTGAGGAGAGGGTTTTGCGTCCGGCTATGGCTGGGCACCCTGTCAAGCGTTGCTGCCGTCGATCTGGCGGCCGATACGGATAATTATTATGTACAGAACCGCAGTTATCGCACGGTTCCTTCCGGCGATATTCCCCGCTATGTACGGCCGCTGTCGAAAACCGGCCTTGAAGGGGTAGAGTCTGTTGACTGGCTTGATATTGGACTGGATCATCGCATCCGGTATGAGTATCGTGACCAGGATTTTCGCAGAACGCCCCAACAGGGACTGGATGAAGCAGTATTATTGCGAACCCGGGCTTATCTCGGCATCCGGCGAGGCCTTGATCCGCTTCGCTTTGCCGCTGAATTTCAGGACTCCAGAAGCTATAACAGTGAGTATGTCAGTGATAATCGGGATGTCAATGAACTGGATCTGATTCAGCTCTATGGTGAGTTGTATTTTGACGATGCTCTGGGCACTAATCGCCCGCTCAGCATCAAGGGCGGACGGTTTTGGCTGGAATCGCTGGATCGTCGGCTGATTGCCAACAACGAATTTCGCAATACCACCAATAATTTTCAGGGAGTTCGTGTCAACCTGGGTCAGCAAAGTAACGACTGGGAACTTGATTTACTGGCCCTGCAGCCGATTGAACGCCTGAAATACCGGTTTGATCGCCCGGTGGAGCAGGAATGGCTGTACGGGATCATCACCCACTGGCGGCGATGGTCGGATATCGTTACCCTGCAACCGTATTATCTGGGTTACCGGCATGACAGCAAAACCGTGCGTGATGCGGCCAATGCCCTGAATCTCCACAATACCGGCTTGAGGGGTTATGGGATAGTGGGTGCCAGCGGATTCGATTATGACGCCAATGTAGTCCATCAATTTGGACGCAGCAATGGACGGCAGCCAACCAGTGCCTGGGCTTGTGCCGTTGAATTGGGTTATACGTTCGAACATACCGCCTCACATCCCCGCATCAGTACGTTTTACGGCTACGGTAGCGGTGACAGAAACCCTGGCGACGGCACTCATCAGACCTTCAACCCCCTGTTTGGCTTCAATCAGCCCTGGTCGAGAAATGATTATTTCTCCTGGGATAATCTGCACGCCCCCAAACTGCGGCTTGAACTTGAACCCCTGAAAGACCTGAAAATGGAAACCGGTTATAACGCCTACTGGCTTGCCAGCGACCGTGCCGCCTGGAAACGGGCCTCATTACAGGATAAAACCGGACAAAGTGGCAGTTTTCTGGGACACGAATTCGATATACGGTTTCGCTACAAATGGACTCCACGAATCGAAAGTGATGTCAGCTACGCCTGGTTTACCCCGGGTGAGATGCCGCGACTCCTGGGCAAAACCCGGGACAGCCATTTCCTGTATCTGCAATTAACCCTGAGTGCGTTCAACTAATGCCAATCGCAACCCTGCATGAACTGGCCGGACGGGCCGGGCGGTACCTGGCCGCCCGCCAACTCAGGCTGGTGACGGCGGAATCCTGCACCGGAGGCGGGGTAGCCTGCCATATTACCGCCGTACCCGGCAGTTCCGACTGGTTTGAGTGTGGCTTTATCGTTTACAGTAATGCGTCGAAACACCGCCTTCTGGGGGTGGACGAGCGAACCCTCGAACGCTGGGGAGCCGTCAGTGAGCAGACGGTCAGGGCCATGACCGCCGGTGCCCTGCAACGCTGTCCTTCCGCTGACGTGGCGGTTGCGATCAGCGGCATCGCCGGTCCCTCCGGAGGAACCGGGGACAAGCCGGTTGGCACGGTCTGGCTGGCCTGGGAGCGACGTGGCCAGGCCTGCAACACCGGCCGCTTCTTATTTGATGGCGACCGCGAATCCATACGTCAACAAGCGATTGCAACCGTGCTTGAGGGGCTGTGTAAAATCGGAACTACCCCTGAAAGCGACTCTGTGACATAATCACACTTCATTTTCACCTCCGATTTATTCAACGCAGTGGGTTTCGTGTAATGGATGAAAACAAATCAAAATCATTGAATGCAGCACTTGCACAGATCGAAAAGCAGTTCGGCAAGGGATCCGTCATGCGGCTGGGCGACGCCGGAGCCAGTCGTGACATTGAAGTAGT
>CAIVXW010000407.1 GCA_903910005.1 uncultured Methylococcaceae bacterium | reverse complement strand
CTGACGAATCTGTTCACCCAGCAATTGCTGCAATTCAGTGACGGATTGCACCAGGCCTTGCCCCAGATTGAGCCGAATCACCGGATAGGTTATTGACCAGTCCCAGCGGCTGTGGCAATACAAGCCCCGAAACAGCGGTTCGTTGCCTTCAAACAATTCCGCCAGGGTATCCAGAAACAGCGATTTGCCGAAGCGTCTGGGCCGGGAGAGGAAATAATGTTTGCCCTCGCTGATTAACCGCAGGGCAAAACCGGTTTTATCGACATAATAGTGATTTTCTTCGCGGATTTCACGGAAAGTTTGAATCCCGATGGGGAGTTTTTTACGGTTCATACCGGTCTGGAGGGCTTGCGAGGGGGAAAACAAGGGTACCTTTACCGGCCGTGCGCTGGCAAGGATTTTTTGGGCGTGGCGTCGCCTGGAGTTAGGGGCGGGTGGCAGCCAAACCAGTACCACAACAACCAACTGCTTTTTTTGTCACAGGACTGATCGAGTTGATGACATCGCCGTTATGTCTGTTCAGGCCAACCGCCCGCCAGTTTGCACTCACCCTGTTTGCCGAAAGCAATGACTTCCACGATAATTCAGCCAGCTCGTTGCCATCGGCACAAGATGCAGGTTTGTGTAACGAGCGTCGGCTTTTCGGTCTTGAGCGACCGGATTCACAGCCTGGCCGAGGCGTCTCCCCGCCCGGTTCGATCCCCCACAGGACGCGGCTGCCAGTCTCATGTCAAAAAGCACCGTAGCGAAGATGATTTAACCCATTGAGGACATACCTTCCGTGTTTGACTACCCTCCACAAGAACTTGCAACGCTTGATAAAACCCTGGAACCGCTGCTGGCCCGGGCGCAGGAACATGCCGCTGAGGCCGAGCAACTGGCGATGGATGCCACCCGCCTGCTGTCCCGTCAGGCACGATCAACTGGCGGTCTGCGCCAAACAATCCTTCTTCCAGCGTTTGTAGCAAAAATTCATGGGCACTGCCGTTGAGGCGGCTGGCACGGAGGCCACGCAGCTTGCCGAGATGCAGCGGATTCGCTGGTGTTACATTCAAATTCTGATCATGGCAGTGTTGTTCAACGATCATATCTACATGATGGTGTCGGAAACCGAAGTCAATCACGGCCATGCCGATCTGAGTTTTATCGTTCGCCCGGACATGCGCCGGTTCAAGCGGCTGGATCTGGTACTGGAATTCAAATATGTGAGCCTGAACGAAGTGAAACTAAGCGGGGAAGAACTCAGGCAAAAATCCCGTGAGGAACTGATGCAATTACCCCTGGTAGCCAGCAAACTGACCGAAGCCGAAGTCCAGGCGATGCACTATGGCGACAGCCTGATTGAACGCTTTAAGCTGCCATCCATTACCCGCTTTGCGGTGGTGGCACTGGGCTGGAGCGACTGGTATTTCGACGGATAGCAGGGCTGCCATCCTGGCAGCCGGCGGACTCGAATGCCCTTTTCGCCCCCCCTTGCCGCAGAGCCTGACTCTGCTTAGGATAAGCCGTCCCTGCACACGGGATCATTGCAACAACCATTCAACAACGGTACTCATTCGTCGGAGGAAAAACCATGACCAGACCCCTCATCCAGTTGGCACTGGATTCTCTCGATCCGGCCCAGACCCTCAAACTGGCCAGCCTGACGGCACCTTATGTCGATATTTTCGAGATCGGCACGCCCTGCATCAAGCACAACGGCATCGGCATCGTTCGTGACCTGAAAACCCGTTTTCCCGGCAAACTCTTGCTGGTTGATCTCAAAACCATGGACGCTGGCGAGTATGAAGCCGCGCCGTTTTACGCGGCCGGTGCCGACATTTGCACTGTGCTGGGTGTGTCCGGTTCGGCCACCATTGCCGGTGTGGTCAAAGCCGCCCAGGCCCACAATGCTGAGGTGCAGGTTGATCTGATTAACGTGCCGGACAAACTGGCCTGCGCCCGTGAGGCCGCCCGACTCGGTGCCCAAATCGTCGGCGTACACACCGGACTGGACGCCCAGGCCGCCGGACAAACCCCCTATGCCGATCTGCAGGCCGTATCCAGACTGGGATTGCCGGTGCGTATCTCGGTGGCCGGGGGCGTGAACCAGTCCACCGTCAACCAGGTAAAGAAGGCCGGTGCCCATATCATTGTGGTCGGAGCCGCCATTTACGGTGCCCCGGCTCCGCAGGTTGCTGCCCGTGAAATCCGGGAACTGGCCGACGGCAATCACCACCAGTTCATCATGTCAAAATTGTCGGGGGTACTGGCCAGCACTGATCGCGGTCATGAGTCACGCCTGACCGCCCTGCTCGACAGTTCGCGCCGCGTGTTTGTGACCGGAGCCGGTCGTTCCGGCCTCATCGCCAAATTCTTCGCCATGCGTCTGATGCACGGAGGCTACGATGTTTATGTGGTGGGCGAAATCGTCACCCCCAGCATTCGTCCAGGTGATTTGTTCATCGTCATCTCCGGTTCCGGCGAAACCGAAACCATGCTGGCCTTTACCAAAAAAGCCCGGGAGATGGGAGCCAGAATTGTGTTGATATCGACCAAAAACAGTTCCACCATCGGCGATCTGGCTGATCTGACCTTGCAGGTAGGTACGCCTGAACAGTATAAAAAAACCGTGGGCATGCCGATGGGCACCACGTTCGAATTGTCGACCCTGCTCATGCTGGAAGCCACGGTTGCACACTTGATTCATGCCAGGAAAATTCCGGAAGAACAAATGCGTACCCGCCACGCCAATCTCGAATAATATCCAAATGCACCAATAAGGTGCAATCATTCCCTGTCGAGCCATTGTGGTGCGCCGGGTGGCGAATCAGTCCCGGGTGATCCCCGGTTCCCTACCCGACCGCCAACCATGCCAGTGGAAAGGGATACCAGTCAAAGCCGTCTTCGGACGGCTTTTTTTATGGCTGCTGCATGGCATGGCACATATGATGCTAATAGTGGTAATGAATCAATAAACCCGGAGTTTCATTCGATTCCGGTCGTTTTTCCAAATTTTCCATTAAGGGGAGCAGCCCAGATGAAATTCGTGACCGCCATTCTAAAGCCATTCAAACTGGATGATGTCAGGGAGGCTCTTTCTGACGTCGGTGTTTCGGGTATTACCGTCACTGAAGTCAAAGGCTTCGGTCGGCAAAAAGGCCATACGGAGTTGTACAGGGGAGCCGAATATGTCGTCGATTTTCTGCCCAAGGTAAAACTTGAGGTTGCGGTTACTGATGACCAACTGGATACCGTCATAGAGGTGATTACCAAACGGGCCAACACCGGCAAAATCGGTGACGGTAAAATTTTTGTTTTCGACCTCGCACAGGTCATTCGCATCCGCACCGGAGAAACCGGTTTGGATGCCCTTTGATTCAACTGACCGGGCCAAGACCATGATACGTATACTCAGCCAATTTCTGTTTTTATCAATACTGTGTTCCGGGTTTTCCGGGCTGGCTCTGGGCGAGGAAATGGCAGTTGCCGCACCCGTTCCCGTCCCCACCGCCGACAAGGGCGATGTCGCCTGGATGATCATGGCCACCGTGCTGGTCACCCTGATGGTGATTCCGGGTCTGGCCCTGTTTTACGGCGGTATGGTGAGGGCCAAGAACATGCTCTCCGTACTGATGCAGGTCTTTGTGATCTTTTCGCTCATGGCCCTGTTATGGGCACTGTATGGATACAGTCTGGCCTTTACCGAAGGCAATGCCTTTATTGGCGGATTCAGCAAGGCCTTCCTGAAAGGTATTACACCGGAATCAATGGCAGCCACCTTCAGCAAGGGGGTTTATGTTCCCGAGTATATCTATGTTGTCTTCCAGTTGACCTTTGCCGCCATTACACCGGCCCTGATCGTGGGTGCCTTTGCCGAACGGATGAAATTCTCCGCCGTACTCCTGTTCATGCTGATCTGGTTTACCTTTTCCTACCTGCCCATGGCCCACATGGTATGGTATTGGGCCGGCCCTGATGCCTATACCGATGCCAGGGCTGCCGAGGCAGCCGCAGCCACGGCCGGTTTCCTGTTTCAAAAAGGAGCCCTCGATTTTGCCGGTGGTACCGTGGTTCACATCAATGCCGGCATGGCCGGTCTGGTCGCCTGTCTGCTGATTGGCAAGCGCATCGGGTATGGCAAGGAGTTTATTGCGCCGCACAGCGTTACCATGACCATGATCGGTGCCTCGCTGCTGTGGGTGGGCTGGTTTGGATTTAACGTGGGTTCCAACCTGGAAGCCAACGGTTTGTCGGCCCTGGTATTTGTCAACACGATGCTGGCCACCGCCATGGCTACCCTGGCCTGGACAGGTGCCGAATGGCTGGTGCGTGGCAAGCCCAGTATGCTGGGTGGAGCCTCCGGGGCAGTCGCCGGCCTGGTTGCCATCACGCCGGCCTGTGGAACCGCAGGCCCCATGGGCAGTATCGCGTTGGGACTGATTGCGGGAGCGGCCTGCTTCTGGGCCGTGACCCGTCTCAAACATCTGATGGGCTATGATGATTCACTGGACGTCTTCGGTGTACACGGGGTTGGCGGCATCATCGGTGCCCTGGGTACGGCTGTTTTTGCCAGTCCGGCCCTGGGTGGTACCGGCGTGTACGACTACGTTGCCAACGCGGTGGCGGCGTATGACATGGTGGCCCAGTTGACCAGTCAGGCCTGGGGCGTCGGTACGGCGGTGGTCTGGTCCGGGATCGTATCCTATGTGGCCCTCCGCATAGTCGACATGCTGGTAGGCGTCCGGGTCTCGGAAGAAACCGAACGCCAGGGTCTGGACATCAACGAACACGGTGAAACGGCCTATCACCTCTAACGCCTTGATTTCGCTTTGACGCTGCTTGGGGCACCTGCGGGTGCCCTTTTTTTTGGGCAGGCAGAAAGCAGCGAGGGGCATATTTGGCAGGTAACTCCGCTTGACCAAACCATAAACCGCCATTCCGCATCCCTCACCCGGAATTGGCATATAAAGCGACATAGCGGTCGCCGAGCAGTGTGAGGAGGGCTTTTTGGGCCGCAGTCAGGCCGACGACGAAGGTCTTGAGGGATGAGACGTGCAGG
>CAIVXW010000406.1 GCA_903910005.1 uncultured Methylococcaceae bacterium | reverse complement strand
CTCAGTGCAGGACTCTGGGGATCGAAAGCACGAAGCGGGGAATGGGGGCTTCAAACCGTTCCCCCTCATCGGTCACCATCAGGTATTCGCCCTGCATGGTGCCTACCGGGGTACCAATCATGGCCGAACTGTTGTAACGGAAGGATTCTCCGGGAGCCAGTCGGGGGGTCTGGCCGACGACGCCCTCGCCCCGCACTTCCTGCATCTGACCCAACGCATCAAGGATGATCCAGTGCCGTTCCATCAGTCGGGCGGCAACCATACCCCGATTATGCAGCATGATGTGATAGACGAAAAAATAACGCTCCTGCCCGGGATCGGAGCGCGATTCAATGTATTGTGCCGTTGCCTCAACGGTGATTTTCGGGGTTTTTTTCATGATTGAATCGGGAATGGGTAAATGGATAGAGTGAATGGTCGGGTTGACGGTCTGATCCGCGTCATGCTTTCAGGGTTCCACCCTGACCCGGGTGCCGGCTGCTACCTGCTCGAACAGGGCCATGACATCATCCTGCCGCATGCGGATGCAGCCGTGGGAGGCCGGTGTGCCAGTGACACCTGAATCAGGGCTGCCGTGGATGTAGATGTAGCGATGGGCCGTGTCGACCGTACCGTAGCGGTTGAACCCGGCTTCCAGTCCACCCAGCCAGAGGATGCGGCTGAGAATCCAGTCGCGGTCGGGATGGCGGGCCGCCAGGTCTTCGTCGTAGTGTTCTCCGGTTGGGCGACGCCCGACAAACACCGTGCCCCGGCGACAACCGGCTCCAATTTTTGCCCGGATGACCAGCCAGCCACGCGGGGTGCAGCCGCTGCCATTGCGTTCACCCGCGCCGTTCCGGGCGGTCGAGACCGGGTACTGTTGCAGCAGGCTGTCGCCTGCCATGACATCCATGCACTGGCGGGACAGGCTGACCCGGAGTAACCGTTCCGCTGTCATCCTGCATCCCGTTCAAACCAGGCCATCGACTCAACATGGGAGGTGTGGGGGAACATGTCCATGACCCCGGCCCGAACCAGCCGGTAGTGGTAGCGATGTACCAGGATGTCGGCGTCGCGGGCCAGGGTGGCGGGGTTGCAGGACACGTAGACGATGCGTCGGGCCTGCCAGTCAGGCACCCGTTCCAGAATCTCGCAGGCACCGGCCCGGGACGGATCCAGCAGGATTTTGTCATGGGTGCGTTCGGCCCAGGGCAGTCCGGTAACCGGTTGAGTCAGATCCGCTACGTGAAAGCAGGCGTTGCCGAGGCCATTCAGGATGGCATTCTCCCGGGCCCGCTCCACCGCCTCGACACTGCCTTCAACACCCACTACCTGACCGGCCCGGGTTGCCAGTGGCAGGGTGAAATTGCCAATTCCGCAGAAAAGGTCAAGGATGCTGTCACCCGGTTGCGGGTCGAGTACCTCCAGCACCCGTTCCACCATGGCCTGATTGATGGCCGTGTTAACCTGGGTGAAGTCGGTGGGTTCAAAGCGGAAATTCACCCCGACCGCAGGAATCCGGTACACCGGTCGTTCGGGACGGGCGGGATACAGTGGGGTGACGGTTTCAGGGCCGCCCGGTTGCAGGTACAGGGTGAATGCCAATCGCCGGGCCAGTTCGATCAGACGATCACGGTCGCTGTCGAGGGGGGCGTCAAGCACCCGGAAGATCAGATGAACCGCTGACTCATCGTCAACGGCGACTTCAATCTGGGGAATCCGTTCGCGGATACTCAACGTGGCAATGCAGTCTGCCAGTTCGCGCAGGTGCAGTCCCACCCCGGGATGCAGCACCGGGCATGACTCAATATTGGCGATCAGCCCACTGCCGCGCTCGCGGAATCCAACCATTACCTGGTCACGTTTGCGGACGTATTTGACCCCGAGGCGGGCCTTGTGCCGATACCCCCAATGCGGCCCGGTCAGGGGCGGAAAGGCGTCCGGCTCCTCCAGGTGACCCAATCGGCGCAGTTGTTCCATCAACAGTCCCTGTTTGATTTCAATCTGTCGGGTTTCGGCCAGATGCTGCAAACTGCAACCACCGCACACCCCAAAGTGTGGACAGTGCGGTGTTACCCGATCCGGCGAGGCCTGCTCGATTCGCTCAATCCGGCCTTCGGCATAATCCCGCCGTACTTCGGTGTAGACAAACTGAACCTGTTCGCCCGGCAACGCGGCGTCGATGAATACCGGACGACCGTCAACCCGGGCCAGCCCGCGCCCCTCGTGGGTGAAGGTTTCGATATGGGCGGCATGCGTGCCTTCGGGCAATTTTTTGATACGGGTACGTCGAGTCATGCAGGGATCAATCAGGTGGGGGGCGGGGTATCAGCGGCAGAGCCGTTGAGCGGCTCCCGCTTGACATAGCCGGAACCGCTGACATTCATCAGGGTAACGGCGTTGGACAGCACGATGGAATACAGCAAGCCATAATTGAAGAGCAGGCTGGTCGACAGGTTGAGAAGGTCAATCCCCAGCGGCATCAGCAAACTGCTGCCCTGGCGGCTCGCGAATGCCTGAGCCAGATCGAACAGGGTGGCCAGATCACGCAGATGATCCCGCCCCAGCAGAATCGAAGCGGTTGAGGATTGGATCACCCCATCCGGACACCAGGTAACCGACAGGGCGATTTCCTTTAGAATCGGATCATCCTGGCCGGGTAAACCGACGTGGCAAACTTGACGTCCGGCCTGTTGCAAACTTCCCAGTAGGCGGGCACGCCCAAACGACAGGGGTTCGTTGAAGTAGTCATCAAGTCCCAGGGTGTCCCGCAGGTGCTGCCCGGTTTCTTCATCATCGGCGATGACATACAGGGCAAACGGCTTGGGCATACCCAGGCCCAGCGGTTTTGTCCACTGTCGCTGCCGTAAACTGGCCATCAGGGGATATGTCAATCCCTTTGCTCCGGGATGCGTCAGCAAGGCGGCATCAAATACGATGGCATTGACCATATTGGCCCGTTCGAGTGCGGTAATTTCACGGATGAACAGGCCGTGATCCAGTCCGGCCATAATGACCTGACGGGCGTTTTGAGTACCGGCGTCCTGCATTTGCGTACCCAATCGGGTGGTCAGGAATACGGCGGAACGTGCAAACCCGATGAAAGGCAGACCGGCCAGGAATATGCCCGTCATCCACGGTGCCATCCGGCTTCCACCTTCCATGCTCATTTTCACCAGTTCGGTTTTGCCAAGGGCGGCTTGTTTCAATTCCTGCCGTATGTCCGGCAAAACCGTGCCAAAGCGTTGCAGGGTTACTTCAAGGTTGCCCTGGGTGACTATATACCCTGCCGACAGGAATGCATCCGGATCAACCGGTTCGCCTGCGCTGTCGGTGTCCAGCAGGGGCCGCACCCGTCCGCTGCCTTTGACCACCACACCGGGACAGGGTACCGTGTCACCGGCCTTGAGGATGATCGTGGTACCGTTATCAACCTGATAAAGCGGGACTTCAAGTTCCGCCCCGTCGCGGGCCACCCAAACGGTATCGGTCGGTTGTCCCAGTAAAACCGCCAGACGGTCGTCGAAATCATGCCCGGTTTGTGCGACTTGGCGTCGCACCGCCATTTGCAGGGTTAAATCCAGAGCGGCCAGGCCGTATAAACCGGTCACCAGACAGAACAGCAGCCGTATGCTGGTGTTGGAATCAGAGTCGATGCGCCCCTGCCGCAGTTCATAAAGGGCGGCACGAAAGGTCGGCAATGCCACACAAACCAGGCCGGGCAGGCTCATCACGCTCAAAAAAGGCATTCCCAGCAACATACCGGAGGTTGACAACCCCAGGGCGGCCCCCGACAGACGTAAATCCCGTTTGACCCGCTGCGGCGAAACCACCATTTGTTCAGGGGGTGGGGGCGGCGGGGGCGTTTCCTTTTCAGTCAGAACCCCCCGGGTTTTGAGGGCTGCCTTTTTTTCTTTGTGTTGTTTGACGAAACGTGAGCCGAAGTAGCTCAGGCTCCCCAACGTCAGAAGTTCTATAACCAGCATGATGTTTACTCCTCCAGGGTGCCGTGGTTCAGGATCAGGATACGGTCAGACAGTTTGCGGCAAGCCTCATCCCGACTGACAATCACCAGCGTTTTGCCTTGCCTGACCAGGGCTGGAAAGACTTCCAGATACAGGCGTTCACGCCATTCCGCATCCTGATCACTGAGGAGGTCATCCAGCAGCAACACCGGACGGTCTTCCAGAATGGCTTTCAGCAACCGAACCCGTCTCATCTCGGCGGTGGACAACCCCGAACCGACGTCCCATCGCCCTTCAACGTGACGAACCCGCCCGGCCAGATCCAGCTTGTCCAGCCAGGGTGGCATCTGGCGGGGATCATCAATCATCAGGGTGGTGATGTGGGGGCCTTCTGACCAGGCCACCGCAAACAATTCCCGCATCAGGGGATAATCGTCGGGTTCCTGTACCCTGCCATCAATACAATAAGACCCGGTGAAGCCGGTTTGATACCCGGCCAGGATTTTGAGCAGGGTTGATTTGCCGCTGCCACTCGCGCCACTCAGGCAGAGCCACTCGCCACTGGTCAGGGACAGGTTCAGGGGGCCCAGTTCAAACGAACGCAGACTGTCTCCGTCCGGGTACCTGAAATACAACTGGTTAAGTTGCAGGCTGGAAAAACCGGTGTAGCTGTCCTGGGCCGGTCGTCCGGGTGATTCAAAATGGGGCGACTTGCGAATCACGCCTTCCAGTCGGTTCATTTCCTCGACGGCGGCATTGGCCCGGGCCAGAATCGGCCAGTGAGTTGGCATCGCCATCAGTTCCAGCATCAGGTAAAGGGTGGCCACGGCCAGCTTGAGGGTATCCGCGCCCCAGCCGCCGATCAGCCCTGGTACGAATACCAGCAGGCTCAACAGCATGACCTGAAACAGGATTGCACCCAGCGTAAATTCAGTGGCTATAACCTGGTTAATGGCACGTTTTTCCTGGCTCATGCTGGTGGCCAACTGCCTGAATTGGCTCAGGGCTTCATCCCCGCTGTGGCGGTACTGGCGGATAGTACGCATGTTGTCCAGCAAGCCCTGTACGTGGTGAAAAAATATCTGGTGGCTGGCCCAGGTGGTTCCCAGTCGCGCAGCCAGACGGGGCTGGATGAAACGTCGTTCCAGTAGCAGATAGAGGCTGACGGTCAGCAGAATGACCAGGGAAAATACCGGTGACAGGGCCACCAGATAGACCAGCACGAATATCAGGATTGCCAGGGAGCGGATCAGGAGAATGGCCGGTATCATGGCCTGCGATATGATCTGGCTATCCTTGACCAGAATGGCGCGGGAGGGGGCATCCAGAACGGCCTCAATGTAACCCGGATCAGCGTAGCGCAGTCGGGCAACCGCCAGCAGGCGTTTTTTAAGTACCGCTTCCTCCAGCGATATGCCCATTTGTGACAGGGCGTAGTACTGGGTAATGATCGAGAGCAACAGCAGTAATATCAGCACCAGCCAGGTCTGCGGATTGGGCTGGGCGACTGCAATCTGGTCAATGGCCAGGTTCAATGCAATCAGGAACCCACCCCCGGCAATGGCTGAGAGAGTCAGCAGGATGGCTAGCCTCAATCGAGGGAAATCAGGGTCAGCTCGCAACAACTGGATCAGGGCAGGCATGGTACGTCACTCTGTTCGGGGAGAAATCAGGTCGGCATTTCATAGGTCAATGCGGCGTCTGTCAATGGGAGACCTGTCGGGGTTGTGTCATTCCGGCTTTATCAGTCCGGGATGGGCAGATAGTGTCGCCAGGTGCGGGCAGGCGGTGTGACTGCCTTGTCGCGGGCGGGATCCCACCCGCCGCCCAATGCCTCAATCAGACCCACGGCGGCCAGCAGTTGTCTGCCATGCACGCCGACGGCCTCCCGCTCGTTGG
>CAIVXW010000405.1 GCA_903910005.1 uncultured Methylococcaceae bacterium | reverse complement strand
CACGGGCACGCCTGCCGGATACTGACCCGCTCACGCCGCCTGATCTGGACATATTGCCGGATCAGCTCGCACCGCCGCGTATTCCGCTGCAGGATACCGGACTCCAGCGCGATGAACCCACGGAACCCATCGGGAATTTTCGCACTACCCCGATCATCCGGTCGCTGACGCGCCCCCTGGTCAATGTCCCCGGGATGGAAACTGCGGCCAATCCCCCCGATCCCGTAGGTGACGTAGGTCCCAACCACTACGTGCAGATGCTTAACACCACCCTGTACCAGGTTTTCGATAAAAAAGGGCTGCCACTCACCGAGCCGCGCCTGTTCGGGACTCTCTGGCTGAATCAACCGGATACACCGGGTAACCGGGCCTGTCGCCGCAATCATGGCGATCCCGTTGTGGTGTATGACCCGCTGGCTGATCGCTGGCTGATGAGCCAGTTTGCCCAGGCCGGGGACTGGGCCAAAAGTCAGTTCAAGGCACCGTTTTATCTGTGCGTGGCCTTGAGTCGCACACCGGATCCGGTTACGGGTGAGTGGTTCCTTTACGCGTTTGAATTGCCCCATTTTCCCGATTACCTCAAGATCGGGGTCTGGCCTGATGGCTACTACATGTCGTCGGTTTATGGCAATCGCCTCTATGCCACAGTGTTCGACCGGACACGGATGCTGACCGGTGATACAGCAGGTTTTGCCCAGTTCGATCTGCCGGTGCTGGGGGCACCCGGCGTACGCGATACCCGGATGTTGCCGACCGATCTCGATGGCACGCCGCCTTTGCCTGGAACGCCCGATTATTTCGTGCGAACGGTGGATGACCGCCAGGATCCGGCCCGACCGGTTGACCGGATCGAACTCTACGCATTCAGGGCAGATTTTGCCGCTGACCTGTTTTCATTCAACAAGGTCAGTGAATTGACCCGCCGTGAGGGCCTTGAACCCTTCGACATCATGAACTGCAATCGCGCCGGCAGCCCGTCCCCCAATGTACGCGACTGCATCCCCCAACCCGGGCCAGCCGGTACCCTGGATGCCCTGTCCAATCGGCCCATGATGTCGCTGCGCTACCGGCGTCTGGCCGATGGTCGTGAGTTGCTGGCATTCAACCAGACCGTAAACGTGCAGGACGGTTTGCGCCTGGAGGATGGTTCGACTCCGCTGAAAGAAGTAGCCGGCATCCGCTGGTATCAACTGCAACGCTGGCAGGGTCAGGATTGGCGCATCGCCAGCCAGGGCACCTACGCCCCCCAGCCTGAGGCGGTGACTGACGAGGCCGGATTCATTCATCGCTGGATGGGCAGTATGGCCATGGACAAGGCGGGCAATCTGGCCCTGGCCTACAGTCTGGTCAATGGCGATGAGCGCAAGGGTTATCGGCTGTTTCCCGGCATTGCCTATACCGGTCGTCGTTTCACTGATGCGCCCGACCGGATGACGGCCCCTCAGCAGTGGATCAGTCGAGGTGCCCGACTGCAGTGGCCCCGCACAGGTGCCTCCAGCCTGGGACAACGCTGGGGAGATTACAGCAGCCTCAGTGTCGATCCGGTCGACGACTGCACCTTCTGGTATACCCAACACCTGGCCAGTGGTCAGGAATCGTACAAAAAAACCCGCATCGCCAGTTTTCGCTTCAGTAATTGCCGGGGGTGATTCACTGAGTTCTCGACCTGTTTTTTCAACCATTGCAACGGAGTGATCCAATGATTAACGCCAGCAACAGTCAGATGAAAGCCATCATTGCCACCGAACAAGCCGTCACGGTGACGGGAACCGGGGCCGCTGAACAGGTCACCGGTAATCTACTGGCCAATCACATGAAGGGTGGCAAGGGGGCCGATACCCTGGAAGGTCTGGCGGGTAATGATACCTACCAGGTTGATAATCCCGGTGATGTGATTATCGAACAGCACAAGGCCGGGATTGATACGGCTATTGCCACCGTGAGTTATACCCTGCCGGAATGGGTCGAGCACCTTAAACTCAAGGGCGCGGGTGCGGTAGCCGGGCAAGGTAATGGTCTTGACAACACCCTGACCGGCACCGCCGGTGACAACTGGCTGGATGGCGGCGACGGCATTGATACCGTGTCCTATCGTGGAGCCAGGGGAGCCGTTACGGTGAACCTGGCCCTCTCAACACCACAAAACACCGGTGGGGCCGGCAACGATACCCTGCTGAATTTTGAACGGGTGATCGGCAGCAGTTTTGGCGATACCCTGACCGGCAACGAGGGGCGCAATACCCTGATCGGCGGCCAGGGGGCTGATACCCTGGACGGTGGGAGCGGACGGAATCAATTAGTGGGCGGGGCCGAGGCGGATTATTTCGTGTTGAGCGACGCCGATGGAACCGCCATTTTGTCCGACTTTACCCCGGGCGTTGACCGTATCATCATCGATCGAACCGGGTTGCCGGTAGGGAACGGGGAT
>CAIVXW010000404.1 GCA_903910005.1 uncultured Methylococcaceae bacterium | reverse complement strand
GCGTATGGGACTGGCCAGACCTGACCAGTCGACCACCAGCCTGTCCATACCGTCGGTGGCGTCGACTTCCGTTATCTGGTTACTCAGTGCCGAATAGGTATCGGCATTTGCCGTTAACGTAGCCATAAATTTCCCCCAAAAGTTGTGATAAAGATATCTTCCAGAGTGCAGGTTTAAGGGCGGCATGATAGCACGCACCGCTCTCCCTGGGCACAGGGGCAGGACGCCCAGGCACTCAGGTTGTGGCCCTGCCGTAAACCGGTAGCCACAGCCTGAATTCAAGCACGGGGCACCCGGCTGCACGCGGTTCGGGGTCTGTTACGTCTGAAACCTCAATATACCCATCCTGCGCCTCTGCCAGTTTTCGGGTCAGCATCAGGGTGATGTCAAGACTCCCGCGAAAATCCGGGAACGGGTCGCCAGGAGAGAGGGCCAACTGCTTTAACCGGGCCCGTAGCTCGTCGGCACCGCCACCGTAATACCCCCGCACACACACCCCACACCAACCAGGCCGGGTGTGTACCGATACCTGAATATCCTCCGCTGACCTACTTAATTTTGCGGTTATCTGGAGCAGATTGGCGATAATCTGTACACACCGAGTCAAGTCAACCGCCAACCAGAGGTTGACGGGCGGGGCGGTCAGGGCGATGGATTTGCCGTGTTCTGCCAAAAATGCGGGCTGAAGATTCACTACCTCATCCAGCAGGGTTTGCAGCCGAACCGGCTTGCGAATAAGGGGGAGGCTGCCCAGACTGATTTGGGTCATGTCCACCACATTTTTAAGCAGGCCGGATATCTGGCCGACCTGCTGAAGAATAACCCGACATCCCCAGGAAAGCATGTCCGGATCCTGCCCCCCCTTGCGCCGGATAACCTCCGCCGCATTGCAAATGGCCCCCAGGGGATTTTGTACCTCATGCGAGACCGTGGCCAATACATCCTGCTGGTATTGCAGGCAGCACTCCAGTGAATACTGCATCTCAGATGCTTCCGCATCACCCTGAGTAATCAAAATCAGGAATACACGGCGTTTCTGGCTGGACTTGCTGCACAAAAGGGGGAATAGTCTGATCTGGATTGCGCGGGATTTGGCCACGTCCTGATACAGACCAAAGGCTTGCACGCCAGGCTTGCAGGCGGCTTTGATGTCGGCCAGATAGGTGACAAATCTGGCCCGGTCGGCCTGTACCAGAAAGGAATTGAACTTCCTGCCTTTCAGGTTTTTTGTGGTGATGCCAACGAGTTGGCTGGCGGACTGGTTTAAGCCCCGTACCGTACCCGTTGAATCAATTGAAAAAAATCCGATGGGAGCCCGTTCGAGTACGTGCTTCTGCAGCCAGTATTCTGCTGCATATAAAAACCATGCAGGATAGTTTTTGAAGTATATCTTGTTTGCATCCAGGGTATCCATGTCACGCATTCTCTGTTGGATAAGTAACTATACGGATTGCTACTGATACACCTTTGTGGCAGGCAATTCGGCATAGTTACTTGAAAGGTAATGAGTGAGTGTAACCCATTCGTAAAATAACAAACAACAAATAACGTCAATTCAGGGCAGGAAACCAGGCCTGTCTCGGCCTGCTTGAACCTGGGAGGAGGGGAATTTCAAACCACCCCGCCCTGCGTCCAAACGCAAGCCCTTACCAGGCCGCACTGACGGTATACCCCCGTGCCCTGACCGCGTCGGCCAGGCTTTCGATGAGCGGCGGTGACAATCGCCTCAGATGGATGGCCTCCGGTTGTTGTGAGGGCCGGGCCAAACCGTATAACAGCACGCCTTTCAGGGGAATGTCCCGGTGCCGCAGTTCGTCCAGAAAATCCAGATAAGCCTGCCACTCGGCTTCGTTGACCCGGTCATCGTCAAATCCGAACAGGCAGGTTTGCAGGTAGGTTCCGCATAAACGGGTGACGCCGTCCAGCCGTCTCAGCAGGGTATCCACGGTCAAATGCACCTGGTTGATGCGGCGGATTCCCTGCGGCGTGGCACTGTCCAGTTTGAACCAGACATCACCCCCCTGCCGGGCCAGTTCGCTTAAACCGTGCCGTACGGCGGTTCGCCCTACCCCACTGCCGTTGGTAATCAGCACCCGTCGCACGGATGCAGGCAGGCCCAGTGCCGCAGTCACCTGGCCAATGTCGGTGATTACGGCGGCAAATTCGGGGGCCAGGGTAGGTTCGCCATTGCCGGACAGGGCGATGTCACGAATGACGCGCTGTGCGGGTTCTACCGGGTAGCGTTCAAAAAAACTGCCGTCAAGGCAATCCCGGAGCAAACCGGTCAGTTCATCCCGCAGCAGAACCCGGTTGACCGGCTGCGGTCGACCGCGCACCAGGCCGGGTACCTGGCAATAGACGCAACGCCAGTTGCAGGCATTGTTGGTATTGAGGTTGATGCCAATGGAAAGCCCCCCGGCCCGGCGCGACATGACCGGGTAAACGTATTGCAGATTGGCACTGTCGCGACGGTGATCGGTGGTGGTTAATTCAGGCATGGGTTGTGGGCCTCTACCCTGTCAGCCAGACTGCGGGCCGCCTGTTCGGGATCGGCCTGACCGAATACGGCCTCAACCACAGCCAGCAGGTCGGCACCGGCCTCCAGCACCTGAGCGGCATTCGATGCATTGATGCCACCGATGGCGACGACGGGAATACGAAGCCGGTCACGGGCCAGCGACAGGGTTTCAAGCCGGGCGGCTGAAGCCCCCGGTTTGGTGGTTGATGCAAAAAAACGCCCGAAGGCCACATAACTGGCCCCGCTCGCCTCCGCTTCCAGGGCGCGGGCCAAATCGTCATAGCAGGACAAGCCCACGATGGCATGCTCGCCAAGGCAGTGGCGTGCCTCGCCGATCGAAACATCATCCCGCCCCAGATGCACGCCGTCCGCTCCGATTCGCCCGGCCAGCTCCACTGCGTCGTTGACAATGAAGGGGCTGCCGAAAGCCCGGCACACCGCCAGCAAGTCAGCCGCCAGTGCCACATCGGGTGAGGTTTTGCTTCGATACTGCACAACAGCCGCCCCGCCACGGAGGGCCGCTGTCACTGCGGTCAGACACTCCACCCCGGAGCCTGTCGGCTCAGGCGTGATGACATACAGACCGCGTCGAGGGAAAAGCACGGAATTCAGGTCATTCATCAACTGTTACAGCATTTTCGGATTAAGTTCGATATGAAATACTCCAATCGCACTCCAATAGTGGACAAGCTCTGCGGGTGTCCGGTCAGACGAAATACCACTTCGAGACGCAGTCCGTGTGCCCGGTACTGGAGGCAGATACTGTCTCGATAGTATTTTTTTGTGTATTTTCGTGTTTTTAGTGGCCCTGTTTTTTTGCCACGAAAGGCACG